>NZ_JBNQGD010000422.1:0-10857 GCF_050436765.1 Arachidicoccus sp.
GATTTTTTGCCCTAGTGTGGGAAAAAAATGTCGTTGCAAGCCTGTGCCTTTTTTTGCATAGTCTTTGGACAAGGCGGAAGGGAAAAAATGTAATTCTTATAGCTTATATATTATCAGGGACATTCAAACTTTTGTTCACCGAATGTTCCCTTTTAGATTTGTAAAATTGCCATCACTAATCACTATTGCTAAGCTCGCTCAAATAATAAGAATAAGGTCAGATTATTTCTGTTCATTAGATGCCACGAAATGCACCACTTCATTGTGAATGGGTTTTATGGATCGTAAATAGGCATAAATGGACCTCAGATCAGAAGTATCCATGCCCGCAAGCATTGTCCATGGCATAATGGTATTCACACTATTAGCCGTCATTGCAGGAAGTGCTGATGTATTTTCATAAGCTTTAAATCTTGCAACAAACTCTTCCGCCGTCCAGTTACCTATTCCTGTCGCTTTATCAGGTGTAATATTTGCGGAATTGACTATCCCGTTGGGCATGTGAAAATCCCGTCCACCTCCAAAAGCCAACGCAGCAATCACCTGTCCTTTTTTCACCTGCGTATGACATTCCATACAGGCAGCCGCATTCACTAAATAGGCACCATATTTAATTGTATCTGACTTTGGTGGTTTGGTCACAAAAGAAGCTTTCGTCGGAATCGTATTCACAATAAAATTCATCGGAAAATCTATTTTGTGGTCAGGGGTTTTATTTTCTATAGACGGAAGACTTCTGATATAGGCGATAATATCGTAGATATCCTCTTTATCCATCTTACCGTAATAGAGATAGGGCATTACGGGGAAAAGGGCACTTCCAGATTTATCTTCACCGGTAGTGATAGCCCTGAAAATTTCGCCGTCGGTCCAATTCTTTAAATGAGCAGGGGTGATATTTTTCGAATAAAAAACTCCGGGAAAGCCAACCTTTCGATCAAAAAGCTCTCCCCCTTTTCCTTCAGTACCAATTACCATAGGACCAGAAAATTTACTCCAATCCCGAATAGAATGACAATCCATACATAGCGATACATGACTGGCAAGATACCTGCCATGTTGTATTTGTCGGGCAGTAGAGGCAACATGCAAATCAGGAGCAGCTCCAACATTCGGTAGCGAAAACTTAACATAAGCTAATAGTGCCGCGATGACAACTATTATAACAACAAAAATGCTAATTAAAACCTTTTTCATTTTTATAATTTATTTGACTAAAAATTGAACAAGGTATCTCTCGGTTGGCAGCCTGCTTCCACGAACTTTCTTTCACAAAATGATGGTCTCGAAGTAGCAGTTTTTTCAGCGTTATTTGTAATTAACAATGAATTGAAGAATAAAAATAATCTTTTTTCGGCAATCCAATAGCCTTTTGCCGCGAAAATTTTCTGATAACTGCTTATTTATCAACGACCGATATATGCGTTTCAATACTAATAATCAGCATTTTAAGAATAAAAGGTTTTTCTTCTTAAAATTTTGCTGCGAAAATTTATCTTCGCCGCATGACAGGAATTGACAATGTAAAATTGATGCAGGTAATCGCTCATAAAGTGGGTAATCCAACACGTGGCGAAGCATTAAAGATTTCGCCAAATGCCCTTACCCTTAATGATGTGTTGGTTCAACAATTGCTGACAAAATATTTTTTGACCAATTTTAATGAAAACGAACACTACCGATTTACGCATATCAGCGATTTGGCAATGAATGAAATGTATAATTATGCCGGTCTGCTTTTCGAAGATGGCAAAAATTTTGTACAACATTCTGCATTAGTCGGACAATTTTTATATGCGAAAAGTACCCATGTAAAAGTAAAAGAGGGTGAACTTTATGTGGCCGTTTTTGAAGAGGTTCCATTTGAAAATGATTTTGTAAAAGCGGTGGGCATTTTTAAAAGCGAAACAAAACAGTCTTTCTTAAAAGTTTTCCCACACGGAGACAGTTTGGAGGTAGGACAAGAAGAAGGCATAAATATCAACAAACTCGACAAAGGTTGTCTTATTTTTCAAAGGAACAAAGAAGAGGGTTATATTGTATGCGTGGTTGACAACAGCAATAAACAAAACGATACACATTACTGGATAAACGATTTTTTGCAGATTGCCCCTTATGGCGACGACTACCATCAGACAGACAAATACATTGGGCTTTGCAAGCAATTTTTCACTCAGGAGTATCCTGATAAATTTGAAGTAGCCAAAAGTGATCAAATAGATTTGATGAACCGGTCTTTAGATTATTTTAAAACAAAGGATGCATTTAATTTAAAAGAATTTTCCGAAGAGGTAATCAATCACGAAGAGGTCATTGATAGTTTTATCGAATACAAACGTAATTACGAGCAGGCCAAAAATTTTACAATTGATGAAAATTTTGACATAAATTTAGCTGCCGTTAACAAACAAGCAAAGTCGTTCAAATCGATTTTAAAGCTGGACAAAAATTTTCACGTTTACATTCATGGTCGTAGAGATTTATTAGAAAAAGGCTTCGATGACGTAGCGGGAAAACATTTTTATAAACTATATTTTGATGAAGAAGCCTAATCATTATTCACTTTTCATATTTCAACTATGCAACAATATTTAGAATTGCTCAAACATATAATGGATAACGGTACAAATAAAGAAGACCGCACCAAAACGGGTACACGTAGTGTTTTTGGCTATCAAATGCGTTTTGATTTGCAAAAAGGCTTTCCCATGGTTACCACCAAAAAATTACATTTGAAAAGCATTGTCTATGAATTACTTTGGTTTCTAAAAGGTGACACCAATATTGCTTATTTAAATGAGCACAATGTCTCTATTTGGAACGAATGGGCAAATAAAAATGGTGATCTTGGACCTGTATACGGCAAGCAATGGCGCAGCTGGGAAGGTTCGGATGGCAAGGCCTACGATCAGATAGCAGAAGCAATAAGATTAATCAAAAACAATCCGGACAGCAGGAGAATCATTGTAAATGCATGGAACGTTGCAGACCTACCGAAAATGGCATTAAGTCCTTGCCACGCATTGTTCCAGTTTAATGTAGCCGATGGAAAATTAAGTTGCCAATTATATCAACGCAGCGCCGATGTTTTTTTAGGCGTCCCTTTCAATATTGCTTCTTATGCTTTACTCACCATGATGGTCGCACAAGTTTGCGACTTGCAACCAGGTGAATTTATTCATAGTTTTGGTGATGCACATATCTATAACAATCACTTCGAACAAGTGCAGTTACAACTTTCTCGTAAACCCTTCCCACTACCCACCATGCATTTAAATCCGGAAGTAAAAAATATTTTTGATTTTCAATTTGAAGATTTTACTTTGGAAAATTATCAGGCGCATCCGCACATTAAAGGAAAGGTAGCCATATAAACTATTAACTTTCAACTCTTAGCTTTATGAATATTTCCATGATAGTCGCCGCCGCTGAAAATAATGCCATCGGAAAAAACAATCAGATGCTTTGGCACATGCCCAACGACTTTAAATATTTCAAAAACCAGACTTGGGGAATGCCTATATTGATGGGACGAAGAACCTATCAGGCACTCAAGAGCAAAGCATTGCCAGGTAGATTAAATATCGTGTTGACGCGTGGAAAAGAGTTCAAAGCCGAAGATGTCATTGTCATTAATAAAGTGGAAGATGCTCTTTTTATTGCACAAGAACACGACTATAATGAATTGATGGTCATTGGCGGTGCAGAAATATATAAATTAATGCTACCTAGAGCCAATAAAATTCACCTCACCCGCATACACGCTACCTTTGAAGACGCTGATGCGTTTTTCCCGGAAATAAATGGGAAAGAATGGCAATTATCCTCAAGGCTAGACTATGCAAAGGATGAACAAAACCAGTATGATTATAGTTTCGAAATTTGGGAGAGAAAGTAATGCGACCAATTAAAGTCTAAAGCGGGAGTCATTACTTAAACATGCCTTCCGCTTTTTCTATACTTTTTATATTGCCTACATCCATAAACTTAGCGCCGGAATGATCGTAATATCCAATATTGTGTTTCTTCGACAGATCCAAATACACGTCTACCATTGAAAACTTTCCACGTTGTTTTATCAACGGGAATATTTTAGTATCAATAAAATGAATACCGCTGAAAGCCCGTTGTACCATTGTATCCGAAAACCGGGTAATTTTCTGCTCGCCAGAGTTTACATTTTCCCAGCCACATAAATGTCCATAACCGTTAAATAAAAAATAGCGTGAAGTTGTACGTTTACTTACTGCCAGAGTAGCAATATTTTTTTCTATTTCTTGACGATAAAACAACTTAGTCAAATCAATATTGGATAAAATATCGACGTTCATTAATACAAAATTTTCTTCTGCTTCAAAAAACGGCGCCGCTTTTAATAACCCGCCTCCTGTCTCCAAAACCGCACCGGTTTCATCTGAAAAAGAAATAGTAGAACCCCAACCATTATTTTGCGCAACTATATCCTTAATCTGATCTGCAAAATGATGCACATTCACAATAACTTCTTTAATATCGTATTGTTGTAAATACTCAATATTACGCTGCAATAAAGTTTTTCCGTTTACAACTGCTAATGCTTTAGGATGTTCGTCTGTAAAGGGTTTCAAGCGCGTACCAAGTCCCGCCGCCAGTATCATTGCTTTCATTTTCTAAAAAATTATCTCTCTTCTTTTACAAAAAGTTTCATTAAATCAATTTATAAAAAATTACAGCTAACAAATACAAACAGGTAATTAAAAAAATACCTTTAGCTGTTTGATCTCTTCTCCGGTTAATATAAATTGTAAAAAGTATCACATTCGCCATTAACGAAATACTAGAAACAGCAGTAAGCAAAGATTTATTTTGAAACGCTGCACGCAGAAACTCTAGAATGGAAAACGTGGGAAAATATTTGGCAAAATAATAGATTATCACTCCAACAAAAGGAGCCAATAGTCCTAATAGGAACCCAAATCTTATCGTGTCTTTTTTAAAAATCAAAATGTAGCTTTTTCTCTAAAGTTTCTTTTAATTTGTAGTTGGTTAAGTCGAATTGTACCGGAACAACGCTTACGTAATTATTGGCCAATGCCCACACATCAGCATCTTTCTTCTTATCGAAGTTAACAAATTCACCGGTGAGCCAATAATAATTTTTGCCTGCCGGGTCTTTACGCTCCTCAAAGTCTTCCTCATATTTAGCGTAAGCTTGCCGGCAAACTCTTACCCCTTTTATCAAACTCTCAGGCACTGCCGGAATATTTACATTCAAACAAAAATGTTTGTCTAATTTTTTGCCAATCAATTGTTTCACTAAAAGGCTTGCATATTTTTTCGCTGCACTAAAATCGGCTTCCACCCTGGGATCCAGCAGACTCAAACCAATACTGGGGATTCCTTCAATACTCGCTTCGAGTGCGGCAGACATCGTACCGGAATAAATAACATTGATTGAATGATTGGCGCCGTGGTTAATACCACTCAAACAAATATCAGGCTTTTGGTGCAATACTTTATCTACTGCCAACTTCACACAATCGACAGGTGTGCCGGAACATTGATAGCTTTCTATGCTTTCAAAAATATCAACTTTGTTTAAGCGTAAAGGTTGTCCTATCGTGATAGCGTGGCCCATTCCACTTTGTGGTTTATCGGGCGCAACTACTATTACCTTTCCTAAATCTTTTACGGCCTCTACTAAGGCGCGAATGCCCGGAGCATGTATACCATCATCATTCGTAATGAGTATAATAGCTCGTTCTTTTTTTGTCTTTGAAACCATTGGCGCAAGTTAAAACAAATAATGTAGTCGTTGACAATTGCCTAAAACTTGTTTTCCCGAAACCACGACCTTTAACAAGTGCTCAGCGAAGTCGAGGTGTCCCCAATTCATCTTTAAGCGCTATCATTTTAACAGCATTTCTCACTCTAAGAGGAAGCCGAAAAAGGAGTCCTTGACAAGACCGCCGGCACATCTGGATTCTTGTGAGCTTCCGTCAACATACATGGCACAAATGTTTACGCGATTATGGGCCTATGCGGATCCTTTAACGTGGAATGGCACGGACTTCTGCACGGGTATTTGATGGGAGCGGTCCTGTGTCCGAACCTAGACATATGCCATCCAGCGAAAAAGTCGCTATTTTCCATTCTCTATAGCCCATTTCAATAAAGCATTTTTCCCGGAAGGAATATCCAACTTCTTCATAATATGGCTTCGATGTGTTTCTACCGTTTTTTCGGAAATAAATAAAATAGATGCTATCTCTTTGCTGGATTTCTGTTCGGATATAAGCTGCAGTATTTTCTTTTCAGAAAAAGTGAGACTTTCTAAACCAGCCGGTTCAATCGATCCGGCATTATGGTGCAAACTATCATTGAGTTGCTCGCTAAAATAAATATTTCCATTTTGCACTTCCTCTAAACATTTTTCCATCTCATTCATGGCAAATTCTTTGAGTAAGAAGCCCCTTACACCTAATTGTTTAGCATAGTTAAAAACCGACAATTCGTTTTGCAGTGTAATTAAGACAACTTTAGTGCGCGATTTAGTTTCTGATAGTTTTTTCAAAATTTCCAAACCGGTCATACCAGGCATTGATATATCCAATAAAGCAATAGAAGGCTGTTTTGCCAAAATTTGATTATAGGCTTCAATACCATTATCGCAGGTAGCGGCAACGTTGTACCCTTTTTGCTCTAAATAGGTTTTTATACCAAGTAGAACTACGGGATGATCATCCGCAATTAATATATTAGCCATAAGAAAGAGGGATTTCAATGTTAATAATAGTACCTTTTGAATCCGAAGAAATAGAAGCCTTTCCATTGATGGCTTTACTTCTTTCCAAGATACTTAATAATCCAAAGGCAGAATGACCATTTAAGGTGGCCTGGACATCAAAGCCTTTTCCGTTATCTTGAATAATAACGCCTAGGCCTTTATGTATTTCTGCAATTTGCACTTTAGCCGCCTGAGCCGATGCATATTTAATAATGTTGTTGAGTGCCTCCTGTATAATGCGAAAAAGTTGCAATTCTTTTTCTTTAGAAAGCTCCATATGATATTCGATATCTGTAGCAATAAAAAGCTGTTCCGATTCTGATATCTGATTACAGGTATGCAGAATGCTTTCTTTAAAGCCGATCTGATCCAGCATTACAGGGTGTATGTTTCTGGAAATAGTACGCACTTCATTGATAATTTTATCTATTTTCTCAGGCTCAATCTTAACGCCTACATTTACCTGATTTTTCAACAGCAATAATTCCTGGCTTAATCCATCATGTAAATCACGCGCGATGCGTCCACGTTCTTCTTCCGTCTTGGCTAGTAGACCGGAAGTAAACTGTTGCTGCATCAAAGCTTCCTTTCTTTTTCTTATCAGGCGACCTCGTGTAATAATAAAAGCGGTACCTAGACCCAATACTATTAATAAGGCAAGAAGCATATTACTAAATGCCGCTTTCTTTACGAGCTCCTTTTGCTGCATTTGAATCTTTACTTCTCTGCGCTGGGTCTCATACTTGGTTTGCAGCTCATCCGTAAACTTTTTATTGGCATTACTAGCTAAAATTTTATCTACCGAATCAGATAATATATAGTACTTCAAGGCTTCCGCAGGCCGTTTTTTAATACCAGCAATTTCATATAAACTATAATAACTTGCACGTACATTTATCAAATCACTGTCCTTAACAAATACAAGAATATTTTTTTTTATTTCATCAACCTCTTTACTTACATCTCTTACCTGCGCGTATGCTTTAGTGGCATAAATATTAAATATTCGATACTGTTCATCGCTGCCTATTTCTTTTAGCGGCTGTTTACATAAATCGTAATAATAAATAGATCTTTTAAGCTCCCCACTATCGGCGTATATTTCGCCTAAATTGGAGTATAAAATAATTTCCACACTTGGATTATGTACACCTGCTTTTAATAATTGCAGGGCATTATTGTAAAAGATGAAAGAGGTATCAACTTTTCCAATAGTGGCAAAAGCGCGACCTAAGCTTACGTTCCCGATAAACATAGAAACACTGTCTTTGTGTGCCGTAAAATAGTCTAAACTCTTAAATTCCAATGGTATAGCCTTTACATCTTCATTCATTTGAGAATAAACTACAGCAAGATTACCATAATTGGAAATGATACTAGCGCTATCCTTTATTTTTTCCGCAAGAGCAATCGTCTTAATATAATAACTCGCGGCAGCTTTGAGGTTTCCCATTTGCAGCATAGTCTGGGCGTAAAGACTGTTATATGATCTGGACATTGTATCATCAAACTGCGATCTATAGGCTGCTACCTTTTTTAGCGATTGCAAACCTTGACCGGCTTCTTGATTGATAAACAAGTCATAATATGCCTGCCTAAGCAAAGCCTCTATGGTTATCTGGGGAAACTGGGTATTCGACACACTTTGTTGCCGATAGAAATCTAAAACAGTACTATCGGGATGTGCATAGGCTAAGTAAAATAATTTGGTAAAAACAGGCTTGTAAATAGCCGGGCGAACTTCCTTTGGCACGCGCAAATACAATTGTATTAACTGCTTTACTTTCACAGAAGGATTTTCTTTATTAGAATCTATTACTGTAATACTTTTATTAGTACTATCAAGTAAACTAGTATTCCTAACCAATATAGAATTGACCCTATTATTTTGTTGACAACTAACGAAAGCGAACAGCAAAAAAGACATTATCACATTTTGCAGCATTGATTTTCGCATTAAGTTAATCATTTTATCGGATTGTAATTCTATCATGAATCAACTATCAAAAATTAGATACCGTAATATAACTAGCTCACATTCAATGTGCTAACAGCTCTTTACCCTCTTAAATAATGCTCTGAAAAATAACCTTAAATTCACCTCTTCTAAAATATCAGGGTTATCCCCTATTGTCTATAAAATCTAGCCATCCTACCTTAGCTTAATATTTAAAGGATATAAATCGTATAAATACAAAGTCAATAAGATGTAAAACATTAATAACCAGCCAGCAATTGGTCAAATTTACGCATAATCATCTTATAATCATAATATTAAATTATTAAATGCTAAAATGCCCTTTTAATATTCACAACCCTGAACAACCAACAATGATTTTAAAGGCCCGGAGGTAGTAAGAAAAAATGGAAATCAACCACGACCGCAACCAAAACTTACTCGGATTATATGCTACTACCTCCACCTTATTCTAAGCCCATAACGAGCCATCGCATTCCCCGAAAAAGACTAGGATTTTAAAAAGTAAATGTGCGACAATACAATGTAATAAAATTATCAACAATTTTCATAAAAAATAAAAGCTGTCCGTTTCAAATGCGTTTTTGCCCGTTTAACAGGATTTCTTAATGATAAAAATATAACTCTTTTTATCTTTGTGGCATCAAAACCAACGGAACTAACAGCTTTAAAGTTTAAAGCAACCAACAACAGAACAGAACCAACAACAGAACAGAAACAACAACAGTCTTTTTAACGACCCGATTTTCGACCAACATTTTTATTCTTAAAGATTATTGTTGTTGCATTCAAACCAAACCAAAACAAACCAAAAATGAAAAAGATTTCTTTTTTAGGGGCTGTCGTTATAGCCTTACTATTAGGCAGTAATGTGCAAGCGCAAGCGCAAGTTTCAGGAACAGTTAGCTTAAAGCTAATGCCGGTACAAACTATTGCACTTAATACAGCGGACGTTAACCTTGTTTATTCTACAGCCGCTAGTTATTCCTCAGGCGTAGACTCTACCAGTGCCAACCAACTTACCTGTTTTAGTAGCTCCCCTTTTCAAATAACCGTACAGGCTACAAGTGTTGATGTCAATATGCCTAATGTTACACTTACGCCAAGTGCTGGTAGTTCTGCACTTGGTGGCCTTCCAACTTATGCAGCAGCTTTGGGTGTAAACAACATTTCTTCTGCAACACCATTTATAACATCTACAGTAGGTTCTAACAATGCCAATTTCAAAATTGAGTATAAAGCACCGGTGGTCGACGTGAGTACCAATACTTTGCACAACTCTGCAAGTGGAACAACTTATACCGCACACTTGACTTACACAATTGTACCTCAGTAGTTTTATTTAGTAAGTTGAGGTAGTAATGATATATTTGCACAAGAATATATACAGCACTCCTTATGTGTTCAGCATAAGGAGTTTTTTGTATAATCGTATTTTTATGTATATGCGTAAAAGATTTTCCATAAAATTATCGATATTGCTCAGCATCTTGTTAGTACTCGCATTGACTACATGTCAATGCTGGGGACAGGGAGCTATTTCGGCAAATCCACCAAGACTTTATTATACGCTCATGCCCGGTTCAATGGGTTCTCAGAAAGTACAGTTAAGCAATCCGGGGGATAAGCCGTTAGAAATTGGTGTATCCTTGGGTGATTGGAACTATGATTCTTTGGGCAATAATAAATTATATGAGCAGGGTACACTCAAAACTTCTTGCGCCAATTGGTTACAAATATTTCCCGGTTCTTATTTTACATTAGCGCCAAAAGCTTCTCAAGAATTAACTGTCAATGTAACCATGCCCAAAGATGCCGATACCAGTTTACCGGTTCATACGGCTATGTTATATTTTACACAATTGAATCCGGAAAATAGCGCCAATAAAAAGGGAGCAACTATAAAGATAAGTTTACGTATGGCTATAAAGGTCTATGTAAATTTTGCACTGGATAATTCAAAGGAAATAGAGGTAGAGAACCTGTTTGATATCACAAAAATAGGTTTAGACAAAAAGCCTGTGCGCTATTTGTGCCTGAATTTTAAAAACACAGGCGGACTATGGTTAGAAGGTAGTATCAAATGGCAAATATTAAATGAATCAACCGGTAA
>NZ_JBNQGD010000423.1:0-27972 GCF_050436765.1 Arachidicoccus sp.
GTACCGACGCGGAGAATTTTACCCCTGTGTTTTGCGCAGATACATTAAAGATGGCTACAAAAAACAAACCTATTGAAATCAGCAAGCTTTTAAGCATGGAATTTCTTTTTATTTATATTTGAGAAAAACTATAAATCTAAAAGGTTTGCTCAACTGACAGATGAACAAACCTTCGACGAGTATTTAGTTTATATATTATTGCAGCTTTACAGAGAAGGATTGATCAGATGGAGGTAAACATTCGTGATCATTGCAGACCATAAAATTAATCTTCCCAGAAACATTCGTTTTGATATTCCCTTTGACTTTCACGACTTGAATAAAATCAACCTTGCCTGAATAATATTTAACTTCCATGTTGTCAAAGTTTTTGTCTCTAACAGTTTTTAAATCACCTTTTTCTGCGGTTTTCCCCTGTAAAGTCATCAAAGGGTTTTTAGTAAAATCGAAAGTGGTAGGTACCGGACCTCCATCCTTCATGTATTGAGAATAGATATGCCAGGGCGCTGGCACAGTCGCAGTGATAATAACTTTATAAGTGTTAGCATTTTCCTTCACGGCTTTACTCGTCCATTTTACCGGAGACTGTTGTGCAAAAGAACTAATAGCAATAAACGCAAGCGCGAAAAGTGTAGTTAATTTTTTCTTCATTATTATTATTTATTTAATGGAATTATGTTATATTATATAAGTCAAAATTACTCATTTAAAGACTAAAAGCACCCAATAAAGTTTAAAAGTTTTCCGCCTGCATATGGATTAAAGGTCTTTTAAGGTTTCTTTGGGGATTAAAAAAATGAGGCTATTTCTTTTAACGGCATAACATTATTTCGCATTTAAAGCACTGTATTTCTATCTTTCTATCTTTTAAATTTTAAGTTTTATTATCTTGCACCTAGTTATGAGAAAGTACGAAGACACTTATTTACACAAAGGGCTTAGGAAGCAACTAATAGATATATTGCGTAATGAACGTAAAATAACCGATGAAACTGTTTTATATGCGATGAGTAATGTGCCGCGCCACTTTTTCTTAGATTCGGCCTTCGACAGGATTGCTTATGAAGATCGCGCGTTCCCAATAGGAGAGGGGCAGACTATCTCTCAACCCTATACGGTGGCATATCAATCGCAACTGTTGCAGATAAAAAAAACAGACACAGTATTAGAAATAGGTACCGGGAGTATTTATCAAGCCAGTGTCTTAGCGGAAATGGGTGCAGATGTTTTCACCATTGAAAGGCAAAAGAAACTATTTGAAGCACAAAAAGATTTTCCTTTAAAAAGTAAATACCCCAATATACATTTCTTTTATGGAGATGGTTACCAAGGCTTACAAGACTACGCTCCTTTTGACAAAATATTGATTACTGCCGCCGCACCATACATTCCGGAAAAGCTAATGGCACAGTTAAAAGTAGGCGGAAAAATGGTCATCCCTTTGCAAAATATCGATGAGATCCAGACCATGATGCGCATCACCAAAAACGATGACGGTACTTGGGAAGAGGAAGTGTTTGATAATTTTTCTTTTGTGCCGATGTTGGGTGGCGAAAGTAAATAGGGCAAGAAAAAAACTTTTTCCTGCCTTATTGTATTTGGATTTAACCTCGGATGAAGATACTTTAATGCAAGGATGATAGTGCTTTTGCTATGATGGCCACGGATTCTTTTATCTGTACTTCATTTATAATTAAAGGCGGCGCAAAACGTATTTTATCACCGTGGGTAGGTTTTGCCAGAAGCCCGTTATCTCTAAGTTTTAGACAAATATCCCAAGCGGCATTTTCGTCTGCGTGATTAATCACGATAGCGTTCAATAGGCCTTTCCCGCGTATTTCTTTTATTAATGGACTGTTGAGTTTTCGTAGTTCCGCGCGGAAAATATTGCCCATTTTTTCAGCATTCTCTGATAAATTTTCTTCTTCCAAAACTTTCAGTGACTCAATAGCGACAGCGCAAGCCAAGGGATTACCGCCGTAAGTAGAGCCATGTTCGCCTGGCAAAATAGTGAGCATAATTTCATCACTCGCCAATACAGCACTCACAGGCAAAGTGCCGCCACTCAACGCTTTTCCTAAAATCAGAACATCAGGTTTTACATTTTCGTGGTCACAAGCCAACATTTTACCAGTACGTGCAAGACCTGTTTGTATTTCATCGGCGATAAAAAGTACATTGTTTTTTTTGCATAGAGCTTTCGCTTTGAATAAATAACCTTCGCGAGGAACGACTACGCCGGCTTCGCCCTGAATTGGCTCCACCAAAAAGGCTGCTACATTTTTGTCTTGCAAAGCTTTTTCCAATGCTTCTATATTATCATAGTCAATAGTTACAAAGCCTGGCGTAAAAGGGCCGAAATCTTTTTGCGAATCCACCTCAGTACTGAAAGAAATGACAGTAATAGTGCGTCCGTGAAAATTTTCCGACACGGTAATTATTTTGGCCTCATTTTCGGCGATGCCTTTCACTTTGTACGCCCATTTGCGTGCTAGTTTTAATGCGGTTTCCACTGCTTCGGCACCGGTGTTCATCGGTAAAACTTTATCGTAACCAAAGAATCTTGTAATAAACTCCTCAAACTCCCCTAATTTATTATTGTAAAACGCACGGGATGTTAGTGTCAATTTTTGTGCTTGATCAGTGAGCGCCTGCATAATGCGCGGGTGTCTATGACCTTGATTGAGTGCAGAATAGCCGCTTAGAAAATCGAAATACCTTTTACCTTCAACATCCCACACATATACGCCATTACCCTTTTCCAAAACCACAGGCAATGGATGATAATTATGTGCACCGTGTTTTTCTTCCTGTTCTAAATAATAGCTTGCTTTATCAGATAGTTGCATATCGGACATAATTTTTCTTATAAAATGAATTAATTAAATTTTGCAAAGCGTTAAAAACTTTGCTACGGTCGTTGTAGAAGAAATGTAAAATTACCCAACGGGATGGTTGAGATAATCGAGATTGCTATGTAGAAATATGTTAAGCATGACTGCAAGGTAGCGAATAATATTTCGAATGAGAAATTTATGGGGGAAAATCTAATTTTTGGGCGGGTTCAATTATGCTCAGCTATTGCACCTGCAAACAAGGACCACTATTGAAAGCCATTTTAGAATAACCTCATGCAATGGTCTTTGATTGTCGGAAGAAACAAAGTGAAAGAGAAGAACTCAAAACAATAATAGGGGTGAAATTATAGACTCAAAAACAAAAAACGATCAAATTTTGAAAAAGACTTTTTAACAAAAAAATTTATCTAAATAAAATTAACTCTCATTTAAATGCCCTGAAGGTTAAAATAACATGTACTTTTGACAAGTTATATTTTTGTTATTTTCATTTGGTAGTATAATTTGTGTTATTCATGGTACAGGATTATGGAAATTATTCTGACGATCAACTGCTGCATTTAGTACAATTGAACGATGAACTAGCCTTTAAAGAAATCTTCGACAGGTATTGGAAGATATTGTATGCTATTGCCTACAATCGCCTGCAATCAATCCACGTGGCGGAAGACATCGTACAAGAGGTGCTCACGATGTTGTGGGTACGCAGGGCCGATTTAAAAATTAACCTACTTGGCGGGTATTTGTCCACTGCTGTACGGTACAGCGTTTTTCGCGAGTTTAAAAAAAGTATACAGAAGAACAAATTACACGATGCGTTGAAAATTAATACCGAAGACTATATAAATGCTGCCGTGGAAGAAGATATGCGCTATAATGTTATTCAGGCGCAACTTCAAAATGAAGTAAATAAATTACCGCAAAAGTGCAAATTAGTGTTCCAGTACAGTCGTGAATTGGGTTTGAGTAATCGAGAAATTGCCGACCAGCTGCAACTTTCCACTAAAACGGTAGAAGCACACCTGACTAAAGCTCTTAAGCATCTTCGAACAGCCTTTAAGAAAACACTTTCCTCCTTCTTAATGCTCTTTTTCTAAATTATTTAAAAAAAATATACAATAGACTAAGGGTAGCAATCTGTTTTTTACACTATTATAAATGAATACACTTATCAATGGATAATGCAATATTAGAAAAGTTACTTCAAAAATATTTGTTGGGAACTGCTGATGAAGTAGAGGTGCAACAATTAATGGAATGGTACAATTCTTTTGATGATGAGATGGTTATTGTCAAAACTGCTAGCCTTGATGAGGAAAAGGAGCTCTATGAAAGATTACATTCAAAAGTTGATGGAATACTTGGAGGTCAATTGAATAATAAACCACCGGTTATTAAACTAGAAAGGAAACATAGATACTGGGAGGTTGCTGCAGCGTTTATTATTTTATTGATGGGTTTATGGTTTGGACGCAGTTACCTGCCTAAAAACGAAGAACACGTGCAAGTTGCCGAGCGCATTATTCAGCCAGGGCAGGAAGGAGCAATATTAACTTTAGCCGACGGTAAGAAGATTTATTTAGATAGTTCGAAAAATGGCAACATTGCAACTGAAGGGTCGGGCACGGTTATTAAAAAAGGCGCTCAGGTAATTTATGCCCCGGTGAATTCGGTCGCCAATGCGCCTATTACCTACAACACGATGTCTACCCCTAAGGGAAGAGAATTTGAACTGATATTGCCAGATAATACGAAAGTGTGGTTAAATGCGGCATCTTCTATTAAATTCCCTACGGCATTTAATAACCAACCGAGAATCGTTGAAGATAGTGGAGAAGCCTATTTCGAAGTGGCACATCAAATGGATAATAAAGGAAAAAGGGTACCGTTTATAGTACATACGAGTAAAATGACTATTCAGGTTTTAGGTACGCATTTCGATGTGAATGCATATGGTGATGAACCGTATACCCGAACGACATTATTGGAGGGAAGTGTGGCTGCTAGTAAGATAGGCAGTGATAAAATAATAAAAATAGTACCAGGCGAGCAAGCATTTATTTCGAATGGAGCGTCAGATGAAATGAATGTGAGACAAGTGGATGTTAACAAAGCTGTGGCTTGGAAAAATGGATTGTTTCAGTTTGATGATGATCAATTGCAAGCGATACTCAGACAGGTATCAAGGTGGTATAATGTTGATATAGAATGTGCGGAACAAAAGAAAGATTTACGTTTTAATGGGATCATCTCTAAAAGATCAAATGTCAAATCTATATTGGATTTACTGTCTGCTACGGGAGTAGTAAATTTTAAAATGGAGAATGGAAAATTAATTGCTTATTAAAACTAGGTGCTTTTGAAGATTTAAATCTTTTTAATTAGAGGGTTGCTCATTTTATAATAATGTAGCAATGGTTTAAATTAATTATACAAAAAATATAGGGAATCTAAAGTATAGTCGCTTCTTCAAAATGAGCGACATGAAATTTTATTGCCCTTAGAATGGTTTTGGTTAAGAAATACTTTGCAAGGTCATTAGAAAATAAAACTCAAATTGTAAAATATGAAAATTGGCATATTGTGTTTACTCTCGGTCATGTTAAGCTTTCAGCTTTGTGGGCAAACGGTTTCTATAAAGGAAAAGAATATTTCTCTCCACGGCCTCTTTAAAGAAATAAGAACTCAAACTGGTTATGAATTTCTTTATAATAGTGAGATGATCGAGACAATTCCTCCTTTGGATGTGAATGTAAAAAATGAATCTATCGCCAAGGTGCTAGATGATTGTTTTAAAAATTTGCCCTTATCCTATAAAATAATCGACGACAAGACAATTATTGTAAGGCAAAAAAAAGTCATTAAAAAAGCAGATACTGTAGTGGTACCTGTGCACAAAATTGTCCGGGGAACTATTGTTGATGATAAGGGCGAACATATCTCGGGAGCAAGTATTGTTGCCCAGGGAAGTAAGCGAGGTACAATCTCTGATGATAAAGGCCATTTTACTTTGGATGTAACTAATGTAGCTACCGATTCATTGACAGTTAATTTCGTAGGCTTTCAACAAAATGTTGTCGCCATTAAACTGGATAAAAACTTAAACATTGTTATTCATCCTTTGGTAAATGAGATAGCTGACGTAATGGTTTCTACAGGTTACCAGGAAATTAACAGTAACAGTTATACGGGGACAGCCGTTACTGTTTCCGGCGCGGATTTAAAAAAAGTGAATCCACAAAGCATTTTGCAAAGTTTACAAGTTTTTGATCCTTCTTTCAAAATAGTAGAAAATAATTTGGCGGGTTCTAATCCTAACAGCCTGCCCAACATTAATGTGCGTGGCTCTACTGCTTTGCCTTCAGGCAGTAGCACGGATATTATCAGCAGAAACAATCTTGCTGGAACGGTAAATTTGCCGACATTTATCTTAGATGGATTTGAGGTCAGTGTCCAGAATATTTATGACTTGGACATTAATAGAGTAAAGTCTGTTACGCTTTTAAAAGATGCAGCTGCCACTGCTGTATATGGTTCTCGGGCAGCAAATGGTGTGGTGGTTATTACGACTAATCCGCCCAAAGAAGGGAAATTGCAACTCTCTTATAATTATGAATTAAACGTAACGACGCCTGATCTTTCGCAGTATCATGTACTCAACGCAAGCCAAAAACTAGACTATGAAAATTTGGCTGGATTATACACAATGGATAATAACCCGGGGCTAAGTCAGGACCAGTTGGATAATTTGTATTATCACAAAAGAGAACTTGTCTTGAGTGGTGTAAATACTGATTGGCTTTCACAACCCTTACGTACAACATACGGACAAAAACATTCTTTGTATTTAGAAGGTGGTTCTCAGAGCTTCAGATATGGATTGGCCATGCGTTATCAAACCGCACCAGGCGTAATGAAAGGCTCTTCCAGAAACAGATACAGTACTGACATTGACTTATCTTATTATGTTGGTAAGAAATTAATATTTAAAAATAGCGTCACGATTACTAAAACAGATTCTCACGAATCACCTTATGGAAGTTTTTCTAATTATGTAAGAATGAACCCATACTATCCTAAAACGGATTCTTTAGGAAATATAGATCAGGTATTGGAGAATTGGACCCGCCATGACGGTAGGGGGACAGTATATACAACGCCAGTTTTAAATCCATTGTATGATGCATCATTGGGCAGTTTTAATAAATCAGAATATCTGCAGGTGATTGATGCCTTTACAGGTGATTGGCATATAAGCAATGAACTTAGGCTGAGAGGTTTGATAAGTGTTAACCAAATAAGGACTACGGGGGATAATTTTGTTTCTCCTTTTGCCAATCAATTTTATTACTATACACCTGCAGATATCTCAAAGAGAGGTAGTTACGGCTATAATACCAATACAGAAACAACGATTGATGGAAACGTTACCTTAAACTACAATAAACTTATTGATCACAATAGTATAAATCTGCTATTTGGTTCCAATGCCCAGACTTACTTGTCGGATTATAAATCTTTCTCCGCGATTGGTTTTGCAAATGATCATTTTTCAGATATTGGTTATGCTAATGCATATGCTGATGGTTCTACACCTTACAGCGATGTCGAGCAAGATCGTCTAATTGGATTTTTTAGCACACTAAATTATTCGTACGACGATAGGTACCTTTTGGACTTTACCTTTAGAGAAGATGGCTCCTCAAAATTTGGAGGTGATAATAGAGTTGCTCCGTTTTCGTCTTTGGGTCTGGGATGGAATATGCACAAAGAAAACTTTATGAAAGGCTCTATATTTAGCCGCTTTAAACTAAGAGCTACTGCAGGATATACAGGTTCCGTTTCATTTTCGCCTTTTATGGCGCAAACTACCTACAATTATTATATTGGTAACCCTTATATCACAGGAATAGGTGCTACTGTAAATAATTATGGCAATACGAGCCTCCAGTGGCAAAAAACCAGAGACATAGATATGGGTTTAGAAATCGGGTTTTTAAATGATAGGCTTTTGATAAAACCAAGGTATTATTCTAAGCTTACACACGGTCTCATAAGTGATGTAGCCTTACCCCCGTCTACCGGATTTTCTACTTACAAAGCCAATATTGGAGATATGCGCAACAATGGATGGGAACTTAGTTTTCAATACAACGTAGTTAGAAATAAGGATTTTAGTTTGGATTTGATAACTAATTTGGTGCACAACAAAAACATTATCGTCAAAATATCTGATGCATTAAAGGCATATAATAAAAGCGCTGATGATGCTCAAACGGATGCAGGTAATCAAGGTGTCCCTTTGCTGCACTACGTGGAAGGTCAATCGTTAAACACAATCTACGCAGTAAAATCTTTGGGTATTGATCCTGAAAGTGGACGGGAAATATATGTAAAAAAAGACGGTACACTTACTTATGATTGGAGCGCTAATGATATTGTGCCTGTTGGCAATACAGAGCCAGCTGCTTCCGGCTATTTTGGATCGAGTATTCGCTATAAGCAATTCAATTTGACATTTAATTTCTATACGCAATGGGGTGGAGATATATACAATCAAACTTTAGTAGATAGAGTGGAGAATGCTGATCCAAGATATAATGTAGATAGCCGCGTTTTTGACCAGAAATGGAAACAACCTGGTGATTTGGCTTTCTATAAAAACATTGCAGATCTTGGCCAAACACAGGTCTCGTCCAGGTTTGTGGAGCCTGATAACGTGTTGCAGTTACAATCTTTTTATCTGTCTTATGATACGCAAAAATCATTTTACAAAAAATTTGGTATGCAAAATCTACGATTTGCGTTTACCATGAATGATGTGTTTAGATGGTCATCAATAAAGGAAGAAAGGGGAATTGATTATCCGTTCGCACGCAGTTTCACTTTTGCTTTAACTGCTAATTTCTAAAATGTCTTATGGCTTTCACCATTTAAATTAAATACATGAAAAAATATATTCTAATAATCATTGGCTTGTTTACTTTAGGAGCATGCAATAAATGGTTGGCACTCACTCCCAAGTCTCAGGTCGCATCTGAAGATTTGTTTAATTCCCAAGAAGGTTTTCAGGAAGCGTTGAACGGGGTATATACCACTGCATCACAAGGGAGTTTATATGGCGGCGAACTTACTTGCGGTTTTTTAGATGTGATGGCGCAAAACTACACTTTGTCCTCACTAAATGACAATTTGAGTTACCTGCAAACACAAAAAATCAATTTTAACGACGCGAACTTAATCAATAGGATTAATAATACGTGGAGTGGGTTGTATAATGCCATAGTAAACACCAATTTGATTCTTTCTCATATCGATGAGAGGAAGGGGGTTTTTCAAAACAATCAATATGCCCTCATAAAAGGAGAGGCGTTAGCGCTTCGTGCATATTTTCATTTTGACTTATTTAGAATGTTTGGTTCTAGCATGGTTAGTACCGGAACTCCGGTAGGTATTCCATATGTAACTACTTATTCCAATAAAGTAACAACGACTTCTTCGCCTAAGGAAGTTATCAAAAATATTTTGGCAGACCTTAACGATGCAAAAGCTTTGCTTAAAACATCAGATCCAATAATTGACAGCACATATAAGGTAGGCTACCCTGCAAATGATACAACAACAGAAAATGACAATCCTTCTTTATTCTTACAGGATAGAAGATATAGAATGAATTATTATGCTGTTTGCGGTGAATTAGCGAGGGTATATTTATATGAGGCTGATAAAACGAATGCCTTAGCAAATGCGCTAGAAGTGATTAATTCAGATAAGTTTCCTTTTACCCGACAAGGAGATCTTAACAATTCAGACCCGACTTTGCAAGACAAAATTCTATACAAAGAAATATTATTTGGGTGGTATATTCCAAAAGAAATTGATTCTTTACATTCCCGGTTTGAAGAAGGCACTGCAAGCCTTTATTTAGCTCCATCAGATGCACTTTATATTTACGAGACCAATAGTGTAGGGGGCGAAGATTTACGGTACAAAGACTGGTTTAAAGCAGGCGCCGATCTAAACCTTAATTTGATTAAATATGCCAGAAACCCAAATGGAACAACACAGACGGACGAGACGCTGAATCCCTATCCACAAACGGCCCCGGCAATTCGGTTAAGTGAAATGTACTATATCGCTGCCGAAAGTTCTTTCGATGCAAATCCCATTAAAGCGTTGAGTTATCTCAATGCCGTACGTAGTGCGAGAGGAATTATTACATCTTTAACGACCACTAATAAAAGCGATTTTATGAAGGAATTGATTAAAGATGCGCGCAAAGAATTTTATGGAGAAGGTCAAATCTTTTATATGTACAAAAGACTAAATCAAAGTATTGTTGGACAAGGTGGTCTTATTATTCCGGCAAGTGCTAAAATATTTATAATACCCAAACCTAATAACGAAATAGAATTCGGAGGTTAAAACTGAAATAAAAAATATTCAATGAAAAGAAATACATTCATATTTGTTGTTTTGATAGGTATATTTTTAAGTGCCTGCCAGAAAGCTGATTTAAAAGTATATAACAGTCCGGCAAACGTATATTTCGATTTTCCCGGAACCCAAAGTGATAGTCTTCTTTATACTTTCGCTTTTGAGCCTTCTCGTGGTGCTGATACTGTATATCTACCAGTGAAACTTTCGGGTATAAGAGAGTCAAAGGACAGGAGATTTATTGTAAAAATTGACCCTAATCCTGACTCGACAACGGCTGTTGTCTACAAACATTATAAGCCACTAGACAGTGTATATATTTTAAAAGCGAATACAGGTGAAACTCGGGTCCCACTTGTCATCTATAATTCAGATTCGTTATTACAATCTAGATCGGTAAAAATAAAATTTCATTTATATCCAACTGCAGATTTAGACACATCATTAAATCAACCTATAAAAGGGCAGTTAGTATTTTCCAGTAAATTAGAAAGGCCTGACTGGTGGGGAATGTGGCTGGGCGATTATTTTTCGCAAGCCAAATTCCAACTCTTCATTATTACCACCGGGCAAATATCCATGACAACAAATGGACAGGATGCACCCAAGAATTTATATTTTAAAAGCTTGCTTTTGGCTTTTTTAAATGATCCTTTTAATTGGATAAAAAAGAACCCCGGAAAAGGTTATGTACTAGAACAACAATCGGATGGAAGCTATTATTTCTATGGTAAGGACAATCCCAATAAGAAAATATTGTATCGATACGATGCACAAGCCGCTCAGTATTTTTTTATAGATGAAAACGGACTTGAAATAAATTAATTATCATAAAAGAGATCATAATGAAATATAGACATACACTGCGTTACTCCGCTTTTTTTGCAGCAATCTTTTTTGTTTTAGTTGTAATGAATAGTTGTTACAAGGATAAGGGTAATTATACATATAGACCCGTTCCGTCGCCTGTAGTTTCAAACTTAGATTCTGTGTATAATGTTTTTATAGGGGATAGTTTAGTAATTGCGCCTATCATAAATATCCCCGGTACTGCAGATTCTAGCCTTAGTTATATGTGGACTATACAGGTACCGCCAGATTTGGATCCAAACGATACAGATGTAATCTATCATACAAAAGATATACGAATTGTTTTTGGCTTGGGCCCCAAAGAATATGGGGTGAAATTGACGGTGAGCAATGGTGCCAATGGAATGAAATACTTTTATAACATAAAAGTATATGGCAAAACGGGATTCTCTTCCGGCTCCACCGTCTTAACCGATGATAATGGCACCACCAAACTTTCATTTATAAAGTCTAATGATTCTGTACAGCCTGATATCTTTGAAGCTGTAAATCCGGGAGTTGCATTGCCCGGTAATCCTACCCAGATTTTGGCTATACCGCAAGCTTACCAACCACCCATTGTGAGCTATTGGGTTTTCGGTAAAACAGGTGCAAACACAGGCGTACAGATAGATGCGAACACGTTTAAAAAGATGCGAAATTTCTCGGATAACTTTTTCTCAGCGCCTGATACAACACTTGATCCCGAATTAATGTTCGTAGATCCATTAGGTGTAATCTCCGGAAATGTAAATGGTGTTTTGTATAATGGCACAACTTCTACTTATTTCCTTGCACCTACTTATGGAATGTTTGGTGGAGGTGCTGTCGGCGATTATAAATTGTCGCCAGAAATTGCCTTTAACTTTACCGGCACATACGGACCAGGAAATTATATCGGTTTCGATTTAAAAACACGTGCCTTTGTTCGCTTTAATTTATATGGTGACGCCAACTATTTTGGAACGCAATACGACGTAAAAGGAACAGATTTTGATCCTAAAAATGTGGGAATGGATCTGATACATATACAACAAATAAACGGGGGCGAGTGTTTCGCTTACTTCAAATCGGAAAAAGATAGCCTTTACGAATTGGAATTTAATGCGGACTTTAATGGTTCTATTAAAGTTCCTATTAATATAACTACTGAGGGAAATAGGCTTTTTGCAAAACCGGAATTAATCAATGCAGACACTAAATGGACGGCAACACAAAATGGTATTATCTATTTTACTTATCAAGATAAAATTTACCGCTATAATCCATTGAACTTAGACTTCAAAACACTTACTACGGACTTTGGCGGTAAACAAGTGACGATGATAAAATTAATGGATCAGAATACTTTGGTGGCAGGCGTCGATGGAAGTATTTACTATTTAGACATTAGTACCGGAAATATAGGAACAAAAATAAAAGAGATAGACGGTTTACCAGGGAAGGTAATAGACATAGCATTTAGAGCACAGTAATTATAGAATCAATTTTTAAAATCTTTAAATAGTAAAAATGAAAACAGTTTTGAAAAAATATGTCTTTGCAGCATTGGCATTGACTAGTGGAAGTTTGATGGCGCAAAGCAAAAGCGCCTTTATGGTAAAGGGTCATATTAATGGGCTTGCGGACGGAGAGGTCTATTTGGCTTATGGTTCGTTCATCAACATGAAAGCAGATACGGTGCAGGTAAAAGATGGTAATTTTGAATTTAAGGACGTCATTTCTGAACCATGTTATGGAATGCTTTTTAATCACGACTACACCCTTAAAGTAGATTTGTTCGTAGATAGAGGCAATATTTCTATCAAGGGTGACATCGACTCTGCGTATGATATACATGTATCCGGTAGTCCGTTCGTGAATGAATATGCGGCCTATAATCAGGCGGTGAATGATAGTAAAAAACCAGTTCAGGCAATCTATGAAAAATGGATCGCTGCCTATAATTCAGGCGATTCTGATAACGTAACTAAATACAAAGCCGCCTTCAACGCAGCAAGAGACAAGCAGGGTGCGGAAGGTGCTAAATTGCAATTGGCATTTATTAAAGACCATCCAAATAATAACGCAAGTGCTTGGGAACTTTTTCATTATTTAAATGAAAAGTCTTTAGAGAATAGCAAAGCGATGTTCGCTAATTTTTCTGACGCAGTGAGGAATTCAGAGCAAGGAAAGGAAGTGAGTAATAGAATTGCAACGCTGAGCCGGGTAGAAGTAGGGCATTATGCGCCGGGGTTTGAACAGAAAAGTGTCAACGATAAGGCGATTACGCTAGCCTCCTATAAAGGCAAATATGTATTGTTAGAGTTTTGGGCAAGTTGGTGCGAACCATGCAGAGCTGAAAGCCCGAATGTTTTAGCTGCTTACAATAAATACAAAAGTAAAGGTTTTGATGTTTTATCAGTATCCTTAGATCACGTCAAAAAAAATTGGGAACAAGCTATTCAAAAAGACGGATTACTTTGGACCCAAGTTTCTGATTTAAAAGGATGGAAAAATGAGGTGGCCACTTTATATGGAATTCAAGCCGTTCCAGCCAATTTTTTAATTGATCCAACCGGAAAAATTGTGGCTGAAAATTTACGCGGTGATGACTTAAATAATGCACTCCAGAAGTTTTTGGTGGACAAAAAATAGAATTAGAAGCCTTATTTTTATTGATAAAGACTAACTAATTCATGAATTGGCTCATGTACTTTGGGTAAGATAAGAAGAGGCTCTTCAAAACTTTGAAGAGCCTTGTTCATGCTAATTAGTCAAAAGAAAACGTTATATCGCGAAAATTATGAGAAAGATTTTAAAAGTATTTCTTGTTACCTTTTTATTATCTACCGGTATTACATCCGGACAAAATTTAAAAGGCAAAAAGCTGGCGCAGAATATCAGTGCAGCTATTGAAAAATCTTATGCTGCCTGTGTGAGAATCTGGGCATTTGATACTTCTGCAAACAAACAAATGAGTGCTCCATTTAGTGGTGTGGTAGTAAATAAAGACGGCCATATATTGACTGCAGCCCATGTTGTAATGCCAGGCGCTACGTACCAGGTTACTTTCCCTGATGGAAATCAATGTATCGCTATTGGCTTGGGGAAGATTACCAAAACACAAATTGTTCCTGACGTAGGTATGATGAAAATTATTAGCCGAGGTGTATGGCCCTTTGCCACAATGGGTTATTCCGGGTCATTACGGATAAATGAACCGTGCATTAGTATCTCCTATCCTGAAAGTTTATACCAATCTATTCCTATTGTACGATTTGGGTATATCACGAGTGCGAAAAATGAAAAAGGGTTTATTCAATCAACTTGTATAATGGAACCAGGCGATTCCGGCGGCCCCCTCTTTGATTACGAAGGGAATGTAATAGGCTTACATAGTGCCATTGAAGTCTCTGAGAAATTAAATTTTGACATTCCAATTGACTTATACAGAATATATTGGCAAGCTTTAAATATACCAAGGATTTATCATTCATTCCCTAAGTCATTAGCGCTTGCAATTAATGATTCCTCCCGAGATAAAATTGCTGTTTTAGATACGAATGATATTTATGGGAATGACTTTAAGAAAATAACTGCAAGAGAGCAAAATACTTGTCTCAATATAATCAGCGATCTCAATGGTAGGAGGCAAGAGGCTTTAGGCACGCTTATTAATTTTGGGAAAAAGAATAAAAGTTTAATAATTAGTAAAAGTTCCATTGTAGGCAGCGATTCCATTTTCCTACAAACTGGCGACGGGTTATTGAATGCATCTGTAATCGCAAGAGATGAAAGCAATGATTTGGTTTTGTTGAGGCCAGCATCAAATATTAAGGGCGGTATTCCAATAAGTAAGTTATGTGCCGACTCCTCGGTTACCACAACTCCCGGTCAATTCATTGCATCAATATTGCCACATTCAAAGCCGGTATATAGCGTAATAGGAACTCCTCTGATTAAGATAAGTAAATACTATAGCGCCGGCTCTTTTGGTGCAAGTATTTTATTTAAAGATGCTAAGGTAAGAATCAACACGGTCCAACCAGGCTCTCCCGCGGATAAACAAGGAATGAGAACAGGTGATGCTATTTTGTCTATCGATAATAAGCCTATTCATAATTCCCCAGATTTTTTTGTTGTTTTGAATCAATATTGGCCCGGAGACAGCATCGTTATAAAACTTAAAAGGGCGGGAGTCGTCTTTGATGAATCAATTGTTTTAAGACCCATCCGTTTTCCAGTGAGCGAACACCCGGCAGAGCACTTTGCCGGAGGAAGCAGTAAGATTAGAGACGGATTTAATAAAGTATTTTCTCATGATGCCCTTCTTTATCCGGATAAGTGTGGTGGTCCAATATTTGATGACAGCGGTGCTTTTTGTGGAATCAATATAGCCAGACACAGTAGGGCAAGCTGTTTAGCGATGCCTACTTCTGTTATTTGTCAGTTCCTTTTTGATTACATTAAAACTGTAAAATAGTCATTGTAATTTCAAAGCTTATAATCAAATGATCCATTTGATTATAAGCTGCTTTTGATTTATATTAAATGTGGTCTTTCATTTTTGCTCAAGCGTAAAAATGAAGGGCCTTTTTGCTTCATCACATTTCTCGGCATCGATTGCACAGAAAATAATAACGAATATTTGTTTTATTTGTCAATTTATATATAAATTTATAATTTACAAATAAATATTTATTGTTTTAATTGAAAGTTTTTGATATGAGAAATAGTTTTACCTCACTGTTTACACTTATATTTACGTTTGTCGGTTCTTTATCCTTTGCACAGAAAGGTCCCAAAAACTTCCCAAAGAATTGTTTACTGGTAGAGAATATAGCTTGTCCTGATAGAGTTCAATTTGGTATTCAAAAACTTGCTGACGCCTTGACTGATCAAGGGTTTAAAGTAAAACTGGTTCATAAAATGGGCACGGAAAAGCTACAACAGACAGCCGTTATTTATATTTCTCAGTTTGGCAAGCCGATGATGCACATTGCAGAGAAAAGCTTGCAAATTCATCAGAACCTAATGGAGAAAAAGGAAGCATTTCATATTGTTTCTGATAAAAAAAATGAATATTTAATCGTTGGTTCTGACAGCTCCGGTGTTTTGTACGGTTGCCTGGAACTAGCTGACAGATTGAAAAAATTGGGTCATTTGCCAGCATCCATCGATTTTCAGGATCAACCACAAATGGTTTTGCGTGGTGCCTGTATTGGGTTGCAAAAAACTACTTTATTGCCTGGCAGAGGTACCTACGAATATCCGATTACACCTCAAAATTTTCCCTGGTTTTACAACAAAAAACTTTGGATAAAATACTTGAATATGCTCGTAGAAAACCGAATGAATACTTTGTATTTGTGGTCGGGTCATCCCTTTGCTTCATTGGTGCGATTGAAAAAATATCCTTATGCTGTGGAAGTAGATAGTGCTACTTTTTTGAAGAATGAAGCAATGTATAAATTTCTTACGCATGAAGCGGATAAACGTGGTATATGGGTGATACAAGCTTTTTATAATATTATTGTTTCGAAACCGTTTGCCGAGAGACACCATATAAAAACACAAGATAGAAGTCGTCCTATAATTCCTTTAATTGCCGATTATACGCGCAGGTCGATTGCAGCTTTTGTAGAAAAGTATCCCAACGTTGGATTGTTGGTTACACTTGGTGAAGCCATGCAAGGTTCGGGACCGGATGATGTTAATTGGTTTTCAAAAACCATTATTCCGGGTGTAAAAGATGGACTAAAAGCTTTGGGCAAAACGCAAGAACCTCCCATCATTCTAAGAGCGCATGATACCAACGCTCCAGACGATCTAAAAGCGGCTAAAAAGGTGTATAGTAATTTGTTTACGATGGCTAAATACAATGGGGAAGCATTAACTACCTATGAGCCAAGAGGCAGTTGGGCTGCGCTTCATAAAGAATTAAGTGAAATCTCGCCTGTCCTGGTCGAGAATGTTCACATTATGGCCAATCTGGAACCCTTTAGATATGGTGCAGATGATTTTATTCAAAAATGTGTTCAGGCTATGCATAAGATTGATGGCGCTAATGGTCTGCATTTATATCCGCAAGCATCATACTGGGATTGGCCTTACGCTGCAGATAAAGCAGATCCAAGGTTGTTAGAAATGGACAGGGACTGGATTTGGTATGCTGAGTGGTCCAGATATGCCTGGAACTGTGATAGAAGTAGATCGTCTGAATTTGACTATTGGTCTGGGAAGTTAGCTGATAAATACGGTTGTAATATAGAGGTGGCAAAAAGTATTCTGACAGCCTATGAACAATCAGGAGAAATCGCACCAAAGCTTTTGAGGCGTTACGGTATTACCGATGGTAATCGACAAACTCTAACGCTTGGCATGTTTATGAGTGAGCTTATTCATCCCACAAAATATGGGCTATTTACTTTGTTGTATTCGTCAGAATCGCCAAAAGGAGAAATGTTAACCGAATATGCCAAAAAGGATTGGCTGCATCAACCTCATATGGGAGAAACGCCCACTTTAATTGCCAAAGAAGTCATAGAAAATGGAAGGAATGCCGTAAACGCGATTAATGCAGCGTCCCCATATATAAAAAAGGATACAGCAGAATTTAATCGGTTGAAAAATGATATCTACAGCTATAATCTTTTAGCCAATTTTTATAGCCAGAAAGCAAAGGCCGCACTTTGCGTTTTGCGATATAAATATTCTAATAACATCAGTGATTTGGAGAAGGCTTTGCCCTATTTAGAAAGTAGTGTTCAATATTTTTCGGACTTAGCAATGATTACAAAGAATACCTATTTATATGCTAATAGTATGCAAACCAGTCAAAGAAAGATTCCCATTTCTGGCAAAGATGGAAAAAATAAGACCTGGGTGGAGTTATTACCCTTATATCAAAAAGAATTAGCCAATTTTAAGAAAAACATTCAGGCATTAAAGTTTCATAAGAACATACAGTCTGAAGATACGAGGTCGATCGCGCTTCAAAATGCATCCGTAAATTTTTTAGATGGAAAAACAAATAACTTTATAGTCGTAAAAAATGCCCGGCCATTTTTAGATACGGCGGTAGGAATAGAAGAGGTGGCACCCGTTTTAAGAGGATTAAAAGCCCTTTCTTTTTCGAGGATAAATCAGCAGGAAAATGGTACCTTATTACATTTTAAAAATGATAAAAAGGTACAGTTGTTAATCGGTTATTTTGTCAATAAAAGCAAAACATACTTATCTGAACCAGAGCTGGAAACAGACGCTAGTGCCAATGAATATGGACAAGCTGAAACGAAAATAGCCAATGCTGTACTTGTTCCTGGCTTTCCCTCTGTCAATGTTCACAGCTTTTCTTTTGCGCCCGGAGAACATAGCTTTCAATTGGGAGACGGAGAATGTTTAGTGTTGGGTTTTATCGACGGAAATAAAAAATTAGTCCCGTATGATGCGGCTTTGGGAACAAATGGAGAAGACAAAGATTTGGATTGGTTGTTTCAATAACGATATAAAGTAGTAAATTAAAATGATGAAAATAAATTATAAGAAATTAGCGCGGTTTGCAGCAATTGCAGGTGCCACTTTTTGTATCAACAATAATTCTTTTGGGCAGACTAGTAAAAGTTTTTATGTACTGCATCCTGAAATAATGAAGGCGGATGTGCATTATTATAACGATTTGGATAAGCCGGAAGATGTTATAAATTACGTGCCCGACGCAGGAGCTTATAATTGGATGGCAGATAATATTCCTTTGTTTGAATGCCCAGATACGACCTTGCAAAATATTTATTATTATAGGTGGTGGTGTTTTCGAAAACACTTAGTGAAAACGCCCGTTGGCTTCGTGTTTACCGAGTTTATTACCCCTGTGAAATTTGCTGGGCCCTACAATACGATTAGTTCTGCTTTAGGCCATCAAATTAACGAGGGGCGTTGGCTGCGCAATTCGACGTATATTAATCAATATATTTCTTATTGGCTGTTTTACGATAAATATTTAAAAAAGCAACATTTTCACTCTTTTAGTACTTGGGTCGAAGATGCTGTTTATCATTTATTCTTGGTGAATCAGGATACGGCGTTTTTGAGAAAAATAGTCCCGCCGTTGGATTCCGATTATCATCGCTGGGAAGGGGAGCGGCAATTGAAAAATAAGATGTTTTGGCAATACGATGTAAAAGATGCAATGGAAGAATCGATAAGCGGAGGCAGGCATGTAAAAAATATGCGACCTACCATCAATAGTTATATGTACGGCAATGCTAAAGCGTTGGCAAAGATGGGCGCTGTTCTCGGTGATGCAAATTTGGTGAAAAAATATCAGATGAAAACTGATACGTTAAGGATGCTCGTTCAGAAAAATTTGTGGGACGATTCTGCCAGTTTCTTTGAAGTAAAACATCCTGATGGAAAGTTTGCCAATGCACGTGAGGAGTTGGGCTTTATTCCCTGGTATTTTAATTTGCCCAATGACGAAAACAAATACGCCCAAGCCTGGGATCAATTAATTGACACCACAGGTTTTGATGCGCCTTGGGGTATTACCACGGCAGAAAGAAGGAATCCTTTGTTTAGAACACACGGCTCTGGCCATGGTTGCGAATGGGATGGTGCCGTGTGGCCTTACGCCACCACGCAAACATTAAAGGGATTGGCCAATCTTTTAGACAATTACAAGCACAAGGGAAAAATGAATGCTTCTGTATTCTATTATAATTTACACAAATATGCCTGGGCACAACAAAAGGATGGTCATCCTTTTATAGGAGAATATCAGGATGAAAAAACAGGAGCCTGGCTGCGCAATGATCCCAGGAGCAGATTTTACAATCATTCAAGTTTTGCGGACTTAATTATTAATGATTTAATTGGTTTGAGACCAAGAGAAGATAATAAACTTGAAATTAGTCCACTTATTCCGAAAAATAAATGGGATTGGTTTTGTTTGGATGGTGTGAAATATCACCACGTTATATTGACGATTCTTTGGGATAAAAACGGTAAAAAATATAAGAAGGGGAGAGGTTTTAGGATCTTTGAAAATGGAAGAGAAATTTTCCATTCTAAAAAGTTGAAAAAAGTTGAAGTGAATTTACTATAAAAACATTGGCAGAAATTTTTCATGAAAAACAGAATCCCCAAAATAATTATTTTCTTGCTTGGTAGTTGTTTTTCAATGGCATTTGCCAAAGCACAATTTAGTAATCCCCAAGATTCTTTATTACTTTGGTATAAGCAAAAAGCAATCCAGTGGACAGATGCATTGCCCATAGGAAATGGTCGTTTAGGCGCGATGGTCTATGGCGGAGTAGATACTGATCATATTCAGTTTAACGAAGCTACTTTATGGACAGATGGGCCGAGACAATATGCACATCCGGGAGCTGCAAAATATTTGCCAGTCATCAGAAAACTGCTTTTTCAGGGCAAGCAAAAGGAAGCTGAAGAGTTAGCTACAAAACATTTTATGGGGTTGAAGAACCATGATCCTGAGGTCTATCAAAAAGAGAAAAAAAAATGGTACAATAAGGTAAGGCAAGATAGTAAACTGGCAGCTTTTAATTATGACGACCGGCGTTGGAAATATATGCACCTGCCCATAAAAAATGGATGGGAGGATGGCGGTTTTCAGGGCTTGGATGGTGCTGTGTGGTTTAGGACTAATTTTGAATTGCCAAAGCAATGGGTAGGTAGCAACTTGTATTTAGATTTAGGAAAGATTAGAGACGAAGATTTTCTTTATATAAATGGGGTATTGGTAGATTCAGGAAGCGGAATAAGTACGAAACGGCATTATTTAATTCATTCCAAATATTTAAAGAAAGGTAAAAACCTAATTGCCATTCAGGTGCTTAACTATTTCGACAAAGGTGGTTTTGTTGGTGTAAAGAATAAGGATAAAATATTTGTACTCTATCCCGCAGGTAAATTGCCCGAAGATGGTATGGCATTATCCAGAAATTGGAAGTACTGGATTCAAAATGACAACCCACCTGCATATCCACAATTTGAGTCGAGTTATCAGCCTTTTGGAGATTTGTTTATTTATTCCGATCGGAAAGGTAAGATTACAAATTATCGCCGAGAATTGAATCTCAACGATGCTATTGCGCGTGTAAATTATAATAGGGGTGATATTCATTATAGTAGAGAATACTGGGCAAGTGCGAATAAAGACTTTATAGCAATACATTTAGCGGCGGATAAAGCAAACGCCGTTAGCTTCTCAACTGGGTTTCAAACGGTGCATAAGGAGTTTACTTTTTTGAAGGTGGATAATCACACAATCGGGCTTCGTGTGAAGGTAAAAAATGGTGCATTGTTTGGTGTTAGCTATTTATCAGTGAAAGTCAACGGGAACAATGCTTCTATCCAGGTACTTGATAATAAGTTGGTTATAAAGGATGCGCAGGATGCAACATTATACTTAACGGCCGCGACCAATTTTAGGTCCTATAAAGATGTATCGGGAAATCCGACAGACAGTTGTATTAAGCATCTTTTGGCTACCAAAATGATTGCCTATAATAAATTAAGAGAAGACCATATGGCCACCTACCAATCATCCTTTGATAAATTTAATTTAGTATTAGGTAGTCAACAAAATTTAAAAATTCCTACGGACGAGCGAATTTTAGAATATACGGATAAAACAGACCCATCTTTAATTGCACTTTATGTACAATATGCGCGTTACTTGCTTTTAAGTTGCTCTCCTGCAAATGGTATGGCGGCTAATTTACAGGGTATCTGGAATAACATGCTTACCCCTCCATGGGGAAGTAAGTTTACGACCAATATTAATTTGGAGATGAATTACTGGCCCTGTGAAGTTTTGAATTTATCTGATTGTTCGAAGCCTTTATTTAGATTAATTAAACGCGTTGCTGTTTCTGGGCAGGTTACGGCTAAAATTCATTATAACGCACCTGGGTGGGTGGAACACCACAATACCGATATTTGGGGCGCGACTGCACCGATAGATGCGTCAGATCATGGTGTTTGGGTAGGCGGATCTGCCTGGCTTTGTCATTTATTATGGGAACATTATCAGTTTACAGAAGACAGTAATTTTTTGAAAGATTCTGCTTATCCCATCATGAGAAGTGCAGCAGAGTTCTATGCACATTTTCTGATTATAGATCCCATAACAGGCTATTTGATTAGTAGTCCTTCAAATTCGCCCGAACATGGGGGATTGGTAGCGGGGCCGACTATGGATCATCAACTGATTAGGGATTTGTTTCTTAATTGTATGATTGCAGAAAAGAAATTAAAGCTAGATCCTCAATTATATGATTCTCTTAAAAATATGTATGGAAAAATTGCTCCAAATAAAATAGGCCGTCTGGGGCAATTGCAAGAATGGATGCAAGACATAGACGACAGCACTGATACGCACAGACATGTTTCGCACTTATGGGGCGTTTTCCCTGGTACAGATATTACTTGGGATAAAGATTCTGCGATGATGCGTGCGGCTAGACAATCACTTATATATAGGGGAGATGGTGGTACAGGTTGGTCTCTAGCATGGAAGGTTAATTTATGGGCGCGTTTTAAAGAAGGGAATCATTGTCTTAAATTATTGGACGAACTATTAAGGCCCGCAGAAGGCGCTAACGGCAGTGAAAGAGGGGGTGTTTACCACAATATGTTTGACGCACATCCGCCCTTTCAAATAGATGGTAATTTTGGTGGAGCGGCAGGAGTTGCAGAGATGTTGTTGCAAAGCCAAGCGGGGTATATAGAAATTCTACCCGCTTTACCCGAGGCTTTACCTAATGGAATGGTCTCCGGAATTTGTGCACGAGGCGGATTTCAGCTGGACTTTGATTGGGGAAATGGTCAATTACAAAGTCTGAAAATATATTCTACCGCAGGTAAACAATGTACTATAAAATACCAAGGGTATACAATAAGTTTCCCTACTCAGAAAGGAAAGAGCTATAAGCTCAACAATCAATTGAAATTGTTATGAGAAAGATGCTTACGAAAAATTATTCAATTGTAAAAAGTCAATTTATAAAGATATTGATTTTAATCGGCTTAATATTGGTAGTTGCGTTAAGCGCGCGAAGCCAGACTCCCAGCAGGAAAGATATTATCATTGATAAAGGCTGGCATACGATTGCGGATTCTTTTCACATCAATGCTTTCCCACATTTTAAAGATTTTGATTTTAAGGAAAAGCATTGGATTGTTGTCGATGTGCCGCATAACTGGGACGATTATGGCGGATACATTCGGCTTATACATGGCAATAGACATGGCTATGCCTGGTATAGAAAGAAGTTTAAGATTCGTATCGCAAAGAACAAACAAGTCTTTTTGTATTTTGAAGGCGTCGGATCTTATGCTACAGTTTGGCTGAATGGTAAAAAAGTAGGTTATCACGCAGGTGGCCGAACTTCTTTTACACTCAATGTGACAGATGCTGTTTATAAGGATAATCGAATTAATCTGTTGGCAGTAAGAGCAGATCATCCGGCCTTTATTCGCGATTTGCCTTGGGTTTGCGGTGGCTGCTCGACTGAAGTTGGGTTTTCGGAAGGATCGCAACCGATGGGTATATTCAGACCGGTGCATATAATGGTTACAGGAGACGTAAGGGTGCAGCCTTTTGGTCTACATATTTGGAATGATACCACGGTATCTTCAAAATCAGCGACTTTATTTACAGAGACAACCGTAAAAAATTATGCGACAACAGAAAAGCGGATTAATGTGATAAATAATTTGCTGGATAGGCGTAGTAAGATTGTTGCAACGCAAAAGACAAATATTGTTCTTTCGCCAGGCGAGACGAAGACTATTAAACAAGTTTTTAAAGACCTGAAAAATGTAACGCTTTGGTCTTTAGACAATCCTTATCTATATCATTTTGTAACAACTGTCGGTGATAGAACTGCTATCATTGATGAGGATACGACGGCGTATGGTATTCGTTGGATTAGTTGGCCACTCGGAAAAAGAAATGCTACCAATCAGTTTTTTTTAAATGGCAAACCGGTATTTATAAATGGTATTGCAGGCTATGAACACGCCATTGGTAAAAGTCATGCCTTTACAAAAGAAGAAATCAAGACCAGGGTGAATATGATAATCTCTGCTGGTTTTAATGCGTTTCGAGACGCGCATCAGCCGCACAATTTACTCTACCAAAAATATTGGGATGAAAAAGGGGTGCTTTGGTGGCCGCAGTTTTCGGCACATATCTGGTTTGATACGCCGGCTTTCAAAAAGAACTTTTTACAGCTTTTAAAGGATTGGGTAATAGAAAGAAGAAATAGTCCTTCATTAATTTTATGGGGTTTGCAAAATGAAAGCAAGCTTCCAAAAGACTTTGCCATACAATGTTCGAATATTATTCGTCAATTGGATCCGACTGCTTCTTCTCAGAGAAAGATTACCACTTGCAATGGTGGTGAAGGAACTGATTGGAACGTGCCGCAAAACTGGACAGGAACTTATGGTGGCAATCCGGCCACTTATGCCACCGATATAAAGAAGCAGCTTTTAGTGGGTGAATATGGAGGATGGCGTACCATTGATTTACACACAGAAGGAGCGTATGCGGAAAGCGGGCCGCTCAGTGAAAACCGTTGGTGTCAGTTATTGGAAGAAAAAATTAACTTAGCGAATTCTGTTAAAGACAGCACTTGCGGTCAATTTTTTTGGTTGTTTAATTCACACGATAATCCTGGTAGGGTGCAGGCTGCGGAGGGGTTACGTGAATTAGATAGAATTGGCCCGGTAAATTATAAAGGACTCTTAACTTCCTGGGAAGAGCCTACTGATGGCTATTATATGTACCGTTCAAATTATACGTCGCCGTCGACTTCTCCGATGGTTTATATTGTTTCGCATACTTGGCCAAACAGGTGGTTGCAACCGGGAATAAAAGACGGCATTACCGTTTATTCTAATTGCGATTCTGTTGAATTGTTTAATGACGTCGATGCCAATTCCTTAGGTGTCAAAACCAAGGGTGGAATCGGTACTCATCTTACTTGGAATAATGTCTCTATCAGATATAACGTACTATATGCGATTGGTTATTATAAAGGCAAACCGGTAGCCACAGACGTTATTGTTTTAAATCATCTACCAACGGCACCTAATTTTCAAAAGCTTTTTGCAACAAATACATCTATCACAAAACCCCGGAAAGGTTATAAATATTTGTATAGAATTAATTGCGGAGGTCCGGCTTATATAGATACTTATAATAATTTATGGGATGCAGATCGTCAGGTTGAAGGCAATAATACATTTGGGTCTACCTCTTGGACGGCTGATTATCCGGGCCTCCCAGCTTTTTTCGCAAGCCAACGCAGGATATTTGATCCTATTAGAAATACAAAAAATGAGCCTTTATTCCAAACCTTCCGATATGGAAGAAATAAACTCAAATATGTCTTTGCGCTTAAAAACGGGAAGTATAGAGTGGAATTATATTTTACAGAACCCTGGTGGGGCAAAAATGCCGGAAATAATTGCGATGGCTGGCGACTGTTCGATGTTGCTTTTAATGACAAAATAGTTTTGCATAAATTGGACATTTATAAAGAAGCAGGTTTCTGCGAAGCCTTAAAAAAGGTAATCTATGTAACTATCCAAAATGGCAAGTTAGACATTTCTTTTCCCAATACTTATAGTGGTCAGGCTGTTATTTCCGCTATTGCTATAGCGAGCTTAAATAAGGCTATGCTTCCGGCAAAGCAGCCTGCGGCTATTTTCTCGCTGGTACAAGCCACCGCTAGCGTGAACGGTAAAATGGCAGTTGAAGATTGGATGGATATAGGTCAAAAGCAATATTTTGATAAGCCATTTTGTTTTAGTAGTCTGCCACCTGATTTGTTTGGTGCGCAATGGCTGAAAATAAGTAAGCCAGATCCTTCGCTTTCCCGTGGATTAGTTTTGCTACCGCGAAAAGATATATTTCTTTTCGTGGGGATTGATAAAAAGGAATTGGGCGATACTGCTTGGTTAAAAGGCTTTACCGATACGAAAACTTTTATCCAAACCGATAGGAACGGTGGAACAGATTTGGAAGTATATAAAAGAAAATATCCGGCAGGTGATACGATTAAATTAAGAAGTTTTACTAGTGTGAAGAACTTGGATTATGTAGTCGCTGCAAATCCTGTAACGACGCTTGTGCCCGCATATGATTTGAAACCAAATGTCACATTTGATATTGCTCAGGCCAAATATTCTGCCGGCATAAAATCTGTTATTTATAATGATAAATCGAGATTGAATGTGTTTAACGGCAGCAACACTAACTGGATAGACTGGAAATTTGAATTAGGCGTTGCTGATTATCATTTTTTTAAAATTAAATATGCCAATAAGGATCAAAAGCCCGTGGATGCGAAACTTGAGTTGTTTGCTTCCGACGGAACCTTATTGCAATCTGAACAGGTTATATTAAAGCCATCCAGACCGGGAAAATGGAATTATGTAACTATGCAGTCTGAGAGCATGATAAATGCGGGTCATTATCACATGCGTATCACATTTCCACCAAATTCTTCACAAATATTTGTGTCGTTGTTTGAACTTCAATAACGGGTTAATTTCTCGGTGAAAAATCTCCATTATGAACGTAATAAAGTCTTTTTGTTACTTTATTGATAATTATATACATTTTTATGATAATCATTAATAATAATTGATTTATATATAAATCTATATTTGACATATGAATTTTTATTTATTACTAAAAGTTTGGCGATTGGGCTTTTTCTTGGCTAAATAGGTCTCATTATCGAATGGCTTGAGCGCCGACAATAAATAATGAATGTTCGTTTTTCTTGGTGCATAATTGTAATAATTACAGTTTTGAATATTTGGCTAACAAAAACAAACATGAGTTATTCGTGGTTAATTAGGATTAGGATTATACATTATTACCGTATTTAAAAACATTAAAGAACATTATGCGAAGAGTAATTTATTTTTTTTCAGGCTTAGTTTTATCCCTCTTTTTTTTGAGTGTCGGTTCTTTGTCGGCACAATCGAATGTTTATCCGGGAACTGATACAGCTTATACTAAGATGATAAGTAGTCGTTCAAAAAAGATAGTTGATAAATTAGACATCTCCGACCCTGCATTAGCATCGCGCGTACAAGAAATGGTTGCTAAGCAGTATTTTGATTTGAATGTGGTATATACAGCAAGAAATAAGGATTTAAAAGCACTGAAATCCATGTCAAGTTTGGATAAAGCAGCAAAAGCAAAAGAACAAATGGCGATAGAAAATCGCGTAGATGCCGCTGTGCAAACATTGCACTATGCATTTATAGCAGAGTTGAAGACCTATCTTTTACCCAAGCAGGTAGATGGCGTAAAAGATGGCATGACATACAGTGTGCTGGAAGTTACCTATCATTCTTATATGGAGATGTTACCAAATTTGTCGACCGAACAAAAAAATCAAATGATGACTTGGCTTTTAGAAGCTCGTGAGCATGCAATGGATGCAGGATCTTCGGAAAAAAAACACGCATGGTTTGGCAAATATAAAGGACGAATAAACAATTATCTGGCGAAGTCTGGTATCGATATGAAACAAGCAGAGAAAGATTGGATGACACGAATGAAAGAAGGGAAAAACAAAAAAGTTCAATAAATTAATCTTCTGACTGCTCAGACGCTTCTTTGATAGTTTATTATCAGACAAACTTTTTAAATTCAAAAGCTTACCTGTGGTGAGTTTTTTGATTCATTAAAAAGGTATTTTAAAAGATTTAGTTCTATAAGTTTTGTGTCTTTGCTTGCTTGCCTAGAAAAGTTGACTTTAGATTTATAAAAACAGTTTCAAATTATTAGAAA
>NZ_JBNQGD010000424.1:0-1026 GCF_050436765.1 Arachidicoccus sp.
AAAATGAGCAAAAATCATATTTTTTAGCCATCCTGTATAATAGAAAATATGTATAAATCGATTGATCAAAGATTAAAAATTTAACAAGAGCTGATTGTCTCATTTCACATTTCATCTGAAAAATTATCATAAAATTTGAATTTAGGTTTACTATTGCATTATGAAGGCCAATATATAAATATTAAAGAAGAAAAACAGATATGGCAAAAAGCATGGTTTTGGATACTTGTTGCCATTCTTATATTATTGCTTGTTGCCGCAGTTATTCTAGGCATTTATTTATATCTTCGTAAATACAAAAAGGAAACAACCGAACGCTTCGAATTCATTATCGACATAATAAAAAAGCAGTATCAACTAACTACCGAAGATGCGGACGAGCTCAAAGAAGTTTCCGATGCACTCTTTATATCAAAAGATAAATTAATGTTCAACTATGAAAATCCCTTGGGATCTGGCATTTGCTCCACTGTCTACCGAGGATTCCTTTCTGGACCTTCTCCTTTGATCAATCTGACTGGTCTAATCGAAACGCATGATTTTCAAGATTGTGATGTAGCGGTAAAAATAGCATTGCATTTTGGAGATGACGAAGTTGACCAACTGTTTCGCGAGATTGAAGCCATGAAAGTTTTACAGTACAATCGGAATGTTATAAGCATGCTCGGCTGGCGGATGTTGAATGGAAAACCGGCTTTGGTCTTTGAGCTAGCCGAGCAGGATTTATTGAGATATGCCAAAATGTTAATGTCAATTGATACAAAAGAGATTGAATTTAAAACTATAATCTCGATACTTTGGCAAATTGCCAAAGGCATGGAATTCATCGCTTCCAAAGATATTGTTCACCGAGATTTGGCTGCAAGAAATATTTTACTAACCAATGATTTGCAAGCAAAAATCTCAGATTTTGGTCTTGCTATTATCAACAAATCGGGCATAAAAGAATCATCAGTTCCAAAGAAACTTCCAGTAAGATGGTTGAGCATCGAAGCAATCGTGGAAAAAATATTCTCAGAAAAATCC
>NZ_JBNQGD010000425.1:0-15057 GCF_050436765.1 Arachidicoccus sp.
AAAACCTTTGGCACTCACGTGATCCTGTTCTTTTTCAGAAGCAATTTCAGGGAGATACGCGTTGTAAAAAACTAAACTTCCACAATAACCTATCGCCGCAATTATACAACAGATAATTCCCAAATTCAACCGCTCTTTTGTAAAGGCAAACATTAAACAACAGGCGGCAGAACCCAGATAACAAAAAAATTGCATAAACCGTTTCTTATTGCCACGTCCGTCCGCAATAGAGGATAAAAAAGGGGATAAAATAGCTATCACCAAATACGCCAATGCAATCGCATAATTGTATAATGCACCACTTTCGAATTTGAAACCTAAAAAAGAAATAGCATGGCTGATAACCTTGCCTGCACTATCTTTCGTGGAAGTAATGGCATCATAATAAACAGGAAATATGGTTGATGTAATAACTAAGTTATACGCACTGTTCGCCCAGTCGTACATTGCCCAACCATTAATGACTTTTTTGGAAGCAGAAGTTTGATCCATTATGTTTTACATCATTTGCAAACTATGTCCGGAAAAAATAAATGCTAAAATTATAATCCCCACTATAATACGATAAACTCCGAAAGCCTGAAAACCGTTCTTTGAAACGTAATTGATAAAAGCTTTTATAGCAATAATGGCAACAACAAATCCCACTACATTACCGACACCTAGCAGGCCCCACTGGTGTGCAGATACATGGTAACCTTGTTTGTAAAAGTCGTACAATTTTTTCGCAGTAGCACCAAACATAGTAGGCACGGCCAAAAAGAAAGAAAATTCCGCCGCAGCCTTTTTGGTTAATTTCTGTTGCATACCTCCTATAATGCTTGCCGCACTCCTGCTTACACCTGGGATCATGGCCAGACATTGCCAAATGCCAATAACAAAAGCATTTTTATATTTAATACGATCCGCATTATCTTCCTGAGGGTTCTTAAACACGTTATCAATAAACAATAATACAATACCTCCAATCAACAATGAGATAGCGACGGTTTCGATACTGCCCAAGAAATGTTCAATTTGTTTATCCAATAACAACCCGAAAACAACTGCCGGCAGAAACGCGACAAATAATTTGTAATAAAAATTAAGCGATTTAAGAAACCTTTTAAAATATAGAACGATTACTGACAAGATGGTTCCCAATTGAATAGCAACAATAAACAATTGCACAAACTGATCCTTAGAATCTATACCCAAAAGGGCGCTACCAATAATTAAATGTCCTGTGGAAGACACTGGCAAAAACTCAGTAAGGCCTTCGATAATGCCCAAAATAATGGCTTGTATGTAATTCATTTAACTATTGAATTATAAATTTAATGTTTCCAGACGAATTATTGGCTATTAGTAATATTATGCAAATGAATTATCAAATTTTCAAATTACCAAATTATCAATTTAATAATCTATATTTAGTTTCAGTTTTTCTTTCAGCAATTTCAATGCAGGATTTTTGGCGGCCATCACTTCAAAACGTTCACGACTACTTAAAGGTGCAGGCAATACTTCCACATCTACAGCAAGCGCCTCAATTTTAAAAGTAAGTTGGCGATTCTTAAAAAGTTCTTGCAGTTCATATAACAATTGCATACGCTCCTGCTCTACCAAGTTTTTCTGTACTACGGTTTGTACATCGATCTTAAAACAATCTTCACTCAAAATAGAAAGACCGGCTATTTTAAAAGTATTGGCAGCGGAATATTGTTTTTGAGATAATAATTTTTCTCCGAATGCAGCCCAGGCAGTTTTTAATTTTTCCATCTCCAATGGTTCCGGGTTCTCCACCTCACGCACTTCATAATCGCGCCCTACTTTAGCTTTAATGGCATCGAGTAAGCTTTGCCTAGACGGCCTTGGCAAAGTATGACCGGTAGTACCCTCCAACTTTTTCTCTTTTATTTCTACCGGCGAATTAAACGTCGGGGCAACTTTTTTCTTTTCCGGTTTTGACGGCTCAATCACTTTCTCTGTTGCGGGCGTTTCACTTTTTTGTATAGTAAGTTTAGCCTTCCCCTCTTCTAGCGGGGCAACTTGAAAGGAAGCAATTTTTTTTTCTCGATAAGCTACAGGTCCGTCAATCTGCTTTTTTTTTGCCACTACCCCATTTTCAGAGGCTAAACTTATTGCTTGCTGCAAAAAGTTAAGTTTTATAATAGCCATCTCAACGTGCAAACGCTTGTTGCGCGCCATCTTATAATTTACTTCAGCCTCATTCAAAATATTCAAAGCGCTTACCAAAAAGGAAGCGGAGATTTTTTGAGCAGTCGCAATATATTTTTGTTGCATACCTTCTACCACATCAAGCAATACAGCTGCCTTGGCATTTTGTGCTACCAATAAATTCCGCACAAATTCGGCAAAACCGTTTAAAACCAGGTCGCCTTCAAAGCCTTTGCGATTTATTTCATCATACAAAAGCATGCCGCCTGCAAGATCCTGCTGGGTCAAACAGTCCAATATCTTGAAATAATAATCCTCATCTAAAATATTTAAATTTTCCAAAGTATTGGAATAAGACACCTCTCCATTGGTAAAACTCACAATCTTATCCAAAATACTCAATGCATCACGCATACAACCTTCGCTCTTTTGCGCAATCACCTGTAGTGCGGCTTTCTCGACCTGAATATGTTCTTTCACTGCTATTTCTTCCAGATGCTCTACCGTATCATTATTGGTGATTCTTTTAAAATCAAATATTTGACAACGGCTCAAAATAGTAGGCAATAATTTATGTTTTTCGGTGGTAGCCAAAATAAAAATAGCATAGCTCGGTGGCTCTTCCAAAGTTTTCAAAAAAGCATTGAAGGCGCTAGCACTTAGCATATGTACCTCATCCACAATATATACCTTGTATTTTCCCGCCTGCGGGGCAAAACGAACCTGCTCCACCAATGTTCGAATATCATCTACTGAATTGTTACTGGCAGCATCTAATTCGTGGATATTTAACGATGCGCCATCGTTGAAGCTTTTACAAGATGGGCATTGATCGCAAGCCTCACCATCGGGCTGCAAATTTTCACAATTGATGGTTTTAGCCAGGATACGCGCACAAGTAGTTTTGCCTACTCCACGTGGTCCACAAAAAAGGAAAGCATGCGCCAGTTGCTGATTTTTTATGGCATTCTTTAAAGTTGTGGTAATATGTTTTTGACCAATTACCGTTTCAAAAGTTTGGGGGCGATATTTTCTTGCTGAGACTACAAAGTTTTCCATACGAGTTGCAAGATAATCATTCCTTTTGTATCATCTATATTTTGGCGTTTCACTTACGGCTTTGTGGATAAAAAAGTAGGTAAGGAGTGCTAAAGGGCAATTTATCCGCTATAGAATTTCCTATTTTCATACGCTATGTTCTATAACAATTTACTTTCCGGCACCGAAAAATAGGGTTAGCCTCTTATTGGCTATAAAATAATAATTGTCTAATAAATTTCTACATTTGCTTCAAATACTTGATATAATGAATGCCATTTTGTTAATAGATGATGAAGAAAAACTACGGAGCTTAATGGCGCGTGTTATTTCCCTAGAAGGCTTTACTATTTTTCAGGCAGAAAATATTAAGGAGGCATGGAAAAAGCTGGCACTTCATGAAATTGAAGTAGTAGTCTGCGATATTAAATTACCCGACGGGAACGGAATAAGCTTTTCTAAAGAATTGAAAGAAAAATATCCAGCAATTGAAATTATACTCTTAACAGCCTACGGCAATATCCCGGATAGCGTACAAGCTATTAAAAATAATGCTTTTGATTATATTACAAAAGGTGATGATAATAACAAAATAATCCCTCTCCTTTACAAAGCGACCGAAAAATCCAACCTTACAAAACGAGTCCTGCAATTAGAGCAACAAGTCGGTAAAAAATATTCTTTTGAAAATATTCTTGGAAGATCAAAAGTAATTCTGGAGGCGATTGAGCTAGCGAAAAAAGTAGCCACAACAGATGCAACCGTCTTATTACTAGGAGAAACAGGAACAGGTAAAGAGGTATTTGCACAAGCAATACATTTTGCGAGTGCAAGATGCAACAAGGCTTTCGTAGCTATCAACTGCGCTGCATTTAGCAAAGATTTACTGGAAAGTGAATTATTCGGACATAAAGGCGGCTCTTTTACAGGCGCAACTAAAGACAAAAAAGGACTGTTTGAAGAAGCGCACAAAGGAACAATTTTCTTAGATGAAGTTGGTGAAATGGTCACCGAACTGCAAGCCAAAATATTAAGAGTTCTGGAGTCAGGGGAGTTTATTAAAGTAGGAGAAACTACGCCAACAAAGGTTGATGTGCGCGTAATTGCCGCTACCAATCGCGATTTATTAAAAGAAATTGAGCAAGCGAATTTTAGGGAGGATTTGTATTATAGACTCTCAGCTTTTACAATTCCAATTCCTGCCCTTCGGGAAAGAAAACAGGATATTGCTGAGCTATCCAATTATTTTGTGCAAATATTTTCTACGAAAAGCAATAAGCGTCCATTCAAATTATCGGAGCAATATTTGGATGCACTAAAAAAACATTCTTGGAAAGGCAATATTCGGGAATTAAAAAATACAATTGAGCGCAGTATAATTCTCAATGACAAAGAAATTTTAGATATCGAATCTTTACCATATGAGTTGCAGCACACCATGAAAAAGGGGCAAAAAACTCTATCGGCATTTTCCTTGAACAGTGCCGAGAAATTGCATATTCAAAAGGTACTTAATCACACACAAGGTAATAAGGCAGAGGCTGCGCGATTACTGGAAATTGGCATCGCAACCTTATACAGAAAGATAGAAGAATACAAAATACAATAAACCTTATCGTTTTGGGAAAAGCCTATCATATTGATAGGCTTTTTTTATTCCAAAAAATTAAAATATATCGTTATAACTCTTTATCCATCGACATTACAAAGAATTTACAAAAAGCAGGAACACTTTTGGCATACAAGGTCGAAAACAAATTATCCATCAAAAATGCTTACGCTTATTTTAACTCTCTTGGGTTGCTTTTTATTTGCAATCATGTTCCAATTCATCAATTTCTTTGATAAAATATAACTAATTACAAAAATGACATTATTATTCATTATTGCTATTTGCGTGTTTGTATATATATGTTATGTGCTTTTAAAACCAGAAAAGTTTTAAAACAGTTCATTGTGTTATTCACTATCAACAATTCACCAAACATGAATACAGAAATTTTAGGCATCATTGCCATATTTGTATCGACTGTACTGCTGGCCATGCCACTCGGCAAATACATAAGCAAGATTTTTAATTATGAAAAAAGCTGGTTAGACGGGGTTTTTAATCCAATAGATAGATTTTTTTTTAAATTCAGCGGTATAGATACCAATAAACAAATGGATTGGAAACAGCACCTTGCTGCATTTCTTACTATCAATCTGATCTGGTTTTTACTTTCCATGTTTGTACTAACAAACATGAGCTGGCTGCCTTTAAATCCGGACGAAAACGCTTCTATGAGTGGTCATCTTGCCTTTAATACAGCAATTAGTTTTATTACAAATACTAACCTGCAACATTATTCAGGAGAAACGGGTCTTTCTTATTTTGGGCAATTATTTTTAATGCTTTGGCAATTTGTGAGTGCCGGTTGTGGAATTGCGATTGTCGCTGTAGTATTTGCCGCTCTGAAAAATAAAACTAGTACTCAGTTAGGAAATTTTTACTCTTTTTTTGTAAGAGCTACTACACGTATCCTTTTCCCACTTGCATTAATTGTAGCTACTATCTTGGTGTTTAATGGTACCCCAATGACTTTTCAAGGGAAACATAATATGGTAACCCTCCAAGGGGATACGGTTCAAGTATCGACAGGGCCAGTTGCAGCATTTGTAGCAATTAAACAAATAGGCACAAATGGAGGCGGTTTCTTTGGGGCGAATTCAGCACATCCCTTTGAAAATCCATCTTATTTCACCAACATGATTGAGAACATGGCCATCGTTCTTATACCGATGGCATTAATATTTGCACTAGGATATTATTTAAAAAGGCGAAGACTGGCTTGGATGATTTTTACTGTGATGTGTATTGGATTGTTACTCTTGCTTATCCCTACAGTGCATAATGAAATGCTGGGTAATTCCTCAATTGCCAAATTAGGCATTACACAAAATATGGGAAGTATGGAGGGGAAGGAAGTTCGTATAGGCTCCGCCGCATCAGCTAACTGGGCAATCTATACAACCTGCACAAGTAATGGGTCCGTAAACGCGATGCTGGACAGCTTCAAACCTCTTTCAGGTCTCTGCGCAATGTTGGGAATGATGGTAAATGCACTTTTTGGAGGTGTAGGTGTGGGCTTTCTTAATTTCTACATTTTTATCATTCTTGCAGTTTTTATAAGTGGGTTAATGGTAGGAAGAACGCCTGAATTCTTGGGAAAAAAAATAGAGGCCAAAGAAATGAAAATTGCGATGATAATTGCACTTCTACACCCATTCTTAATTCTAGTAGGTGCGGCAATAGCAAATCATTTATACACAGGAAATCCTTCGCTCTATTGCTCTTGGCTGAATAATCCGGGCTGTCATGGCTTTAGCGAAATGCTTTACGAATTCACCTCCTCAAGTGCTAATAATGGAAGCGGCTTTGCTGGGCTCGGCAACAACACTCCTTTTTGGAACATCGCTTGTGGAATTGTAATGTTGCTGGGGAGATATTTGCCTATCATAGGCCCCGTGGCAATTGCAGGTAGTTTGGCAAATAAAAAACATATTCCTGAAAATGCCGGTACGCTCAAAACAGATACTTCAACGTTTGGAATAATGGTATTTGCCGTTATCTTAATTGTAGCGGCCTTATCGTTCCTTCCTGCATTGACATTAGGGCCCATTGCAGAGCATTTTTCACTAAAATAATTTAAAAGAAATGACAACAAAAAATAACTCATTGTTTCAAAAGGATTTGCTGAGAGAAGCCTTCAGACAATCTTTCATAAAATTGGACCCAACAATAATGTTCCGTAACCCAGTTATGTTCACGGTAGAAATAGGAACCGTTGTAATGCTTTTTGTTTGCGGTTGGATATTGGCCGGCGAAAAATCACAGGGAAGTTTTTCCTATAATTTTTTCATATTTCTCATCTTATTGCTCACCTTGTTATTCGCAAATTTTGCGGAGGCAATTGCAGAGGCAAGGGGCAAAGCACAGGCGAATAGTTTACGCAAAACGAGAGAGGAAACACCCGCAAAAAAAGTAGAAATATTAGGGGGCATTTTTGTCAATGAAGTTCAAATAGTACCTTCTTCTACTTTAAGAAAAGGAGATATGTTTATTTGTGAAGCAGGAGACATCATTCCATCTGACGGAGAAATTATTAACGGACTCGCAACCATTGACGAAAGTGCCATCACCGGCGAAAGTGCTCCGGTAATTCGCGAAGCAGGAGGAGATAAAAGCTCTGTTACTGGTGGAACCAAAGTATTGTCAGACAAGATAAAAGTAAAAGTCACAATAGAGCAGGGAGAAAGTTTTCTAGACAAAATGATCGCATTGGTAGAAGGTGCAAATCGTCAGAAAACACCTAATGAAATTGCGCTGACTATTCTATTGGCAGGATTCACCTTGGTATTTATCATTGTTACGGTAACTCTAAAACCTTTTGCCGATTTTGCCAATGCACCGATTACAATTGCTGCATATGTAGCACTATTTGTATGTCTAATCCCAACGACTATTGGCGGGTTATTATCTGCTATTGGCATAGCAGGAATGGACAGGGCGCTTCGTGCAAATGTCATTACCAAAAGTGGCAAGGCTGTCGAAACTGCAGGAGATATAGATGTCTTGTTGTTGGATAAAACTGGAACTATTACAATTGGTAATCGTAAAGCAATAAATTTTTATCACATTAAAGAGATAGCTGAAGAACAATTCATTAAGGCTGTCGTGCTAAGTTCTATGGCAGATGAAACGCCAGAAGGAAAATCTATTATTGAACTGGCGATGGTAAATCCCTTGGGTTATAATATTCGAAATCCACGATATATAAAATTCACCGCAGAAACAAGAAGTTCAGGGATAGATTTTGATACGTCACGTATCCGAAAAGGGGCCTCAGACGCCATTCGCCAACTTACTGAAAGAGCAGGAAATGTTTTTCCGGAAGAGATCGCAAAACATGTAAAAAATATTTCCAGTAATGGCGGAACCCCTTTGGTCGTCGCAGAAAATGAGAAGGTTATTGGTGTAATCGAATTACAAGACATTATCAAACCGGGTATTAGCGAGCGCTTTGAGCGATTGCGTAAGATGGGCATTAAAACAGTAATGGTTACTGGAGACAATCCATTAACTGCAAAATACATTGCTGAAAAGGCTGGCGTAGATGATTTTATTGCAGAAGCAAAACCCGAAGATAAAATGGATTACATCAAAAAAGAACAAGCCGAAGGCAGATTGGTTGCTATGATGGGCGATGGCACCAATGATGCACCAGCACTGGCACAAGCAGACGTCGGAGTGGCAATGAATAGTGGAACACAAGCAGCAAAAGAAGCTGGCAATATGGTAGACCTGGACAATGACCCCACCAAATTGATAGAGGTAGTAGAAATCGGCAAACAACTTTTAATGACCAGAGGAACACTTACTACCTTCAGTATTGCCAATGACATAGCTAAATATTTTGCCATTATTCCCGCATTATTTATTGTTGCTATTCCCTCCCTAAAGGCATTAAATGTTATGCATTTGCATAGCCCGCAAACAGCAATATTATCGGCTGTAATTTTCAATGCTCTTGTAATCCCCATGTTGATTCCTTTAGCTCTGAAAGGCGTCTCCTACAAACCCATTGGCGCAAGCGCTTTGCTTCGCAGAAATTTATTCATATATGGACTCGGAGGAATTATTATCCCCTTTATAGGGATAAAGTTGATTGATATTGTGGTTTCTTCATTTTTCTAATTAGTCTAAAAACGTAAAATATGAAATCTCATATATTTCCTGGAATTCGCCTCACATTAATTTGCCTGATATTTTTTGTGGGTGTTTATTCAGTTACCATTTATGGCATCGCCCAATTCACGCCTAACAGGGGCAAAGGAGAAATTGTTATCCAAAACGGTAAAACATATTACAGCAATATTGGGCAGCAGTTTACAGAAGATAAGTATTTCTATTCACGCCCTTCAGCTGTCAATTATAATGCAGCAAGCAGTGGAGCAAGTAATAAAAGTACCATCAATTCCGATTATCTAAAGCAGGTTCAGGCTCGTATAGACACTTTTCTTATACACAATCCCGGTATTGAGAAATCGGCTATTCCATCAGATATAGTCACAGCAAGTGGCAGTGGCTTAGATCCCAACATCTCTGTACAAGCAGCAGAAATACAGATAAAGCGAATTGCCAAAATAAGGGGAATCACTGAAGAAAAGTTAGAGCAATTGGTCCGCTCCAACATAGAAAAACCTTTCTTGGGATTATTTGGAACAGAAAAAATAAATTTACTCAAACTTAATCTTGCATTGGATAATTTAAAGTAACTTATTTAGTTTTAGTTATTGAAATTATTCTGGAAAGATCAATATATCTTTAAAATCAGCCTTGATGAAAGATACAAAAAAGTCAGCGGAGGAATTTTTAAACCTTATTAAAAAATCAAGGCGAGGCAAATTCAAAGTCTATATCGGAATGAGTGCTGGGGTAGGCAAAACCTATCGCATGTTGCAAGAAGCACAATCACTCCAAAGCAGTGGCGTGGATATAAATATTGGTTTTATAGAAACACATGGCAGAAAAGAAACACATGAATTATTAGAGGGGCTTCCGGTTGTACCGGTTAGGAAATTATTTTATAAAGGAAAAGAACTAGAAGAAATGGATTTGGCAGCCATTATTCATCTTCGCCCGGAAATTGTTGTTGTGGATGAACTCGCACATACAAATATTGAAGGAAGCAAAAACAATAAGCGATGGCAGGATGTTATGGATATTCTTGACGCCGGCATCAATGTAATTTCGGCAGTAAACATTCAGCACATAGAAAGTTTGAATGATGATGTAAAAAACATTACAGGTATTGAAGTAAAAGAGCGTATTCCAGATGCCGTAATTGCGCAAGCGGATGAAGTTGTAAATATTGATCTTACTGCTGATGAACTGATTGCAAGGCTGAAAGATGGAAAAATCTATCGTCCTGAAAAGATTGAAATCGCCTTAAGAAATTTTTTTCAACCTGAACATATTTTGCAACTTCGGGAACTCGCGTTAAAAGAAGTTGCATCGCAGGTAGAACGCAAGGTCGAAACAGAAGTCATTAAAGTAACTAATTTGCAGCGAGAACGATTTATGGCATGCATTAGTAGTAACGAGAGAACAGCAAAAGTCGTCATTCGTAAGACTTCCAGGCTCGCTAATTATTATAATAGTCAATGGTATGTTTTATATGTGCAAACACAGAAAGAAGGCGTAGATAAAATCGCTCTGGACAAACAGCGATATCTAATTAATAATTTTAAATTGGCAACAGAATTGGGCGCACAAATTATTAAGATGGAGAATAACAACATTGTAAAGTCAATTTTGCAACAAGCGGAAGAAAGAAAGATAAGTACCATTTGCATTGGGAAACCACATTTTAGCATTTTAAAAATAATTCTTGCAACAAATGTGTTTAATGAGTTATTAAGAAAACTTACGAGCAGCAATATTGATTTGGTTATTTTATCTTGAATATTATCAAATGAAAATAAAAGCGAAACTTATATCGGTAGTAGGTCTATTGTTCGTAATGGTAACAGTACTAACAGCCATCGGCTCAATATTTATCAATAAACTTTCCAACGATACGAAGAAAATATCAACGGCAAATTACAACACTATTGCGTATTCTAGAAACATGATGGATGCTTTAAACACGGGTATCGAGCAGCCTATAGAACAGCAATATTTTAAAGAAAATCTTCAAAAACAACAACAGAACATAACTGAGAATGGAGAACAATCTTTGACCAATAAATTAAACAATGATTTTAACTCGCTAATAAAATATACAGATAGTACTGATTTGCTTAAAAAAGTAAGAGCTGATCTTTCACAGATTATGCTGCTCAATATGCAAGCTATTGGACAAAAGAGTAATACGGCTCAAAGAACGGCAGATAGCGCTATCTTCTGGATCGAAATCATTGGCTCATTTTGCTTTCTTGTGAGCTTTACCATGTTATTCAACCTTCCCAACAATATTGCCAATCCAATCAGGGAGCTAACAAGTAGCATCAGGGAAATTGCCTCACAGAATTATGCCAAAAGGTTAAATTTTGAAAGTCATGATGAATTTGGAGAACTAGCTAAGTCATTCAACACGATGGCAGAAAAACTAGAAGAATATCAAACAGGAAATATGGAAAAACTAATGACTGAGAAAAAGCGCATCGAAACACTTATCAATAATATGCGTGAACCGGTTATCGGTCTGGACAGCGAGAACAAAATCGTCTTCTTTAATAATAACGCCATAAAGATTACAGGCCTGGAACTAGAAAATATATTGGGCAGACCAGTTCAAAATATTGCTGTACATAATGATTTACTGCGAAAATTAATTCAAGAACTCTTCATTCATGATACAGAAAAACCAATACAAAAAGTAGCTCCCATTAAAATTTTTGCAGATAATAAGGAAAGCTATTTTGAGAAAGAAATTATCCCCATAAAAATTATTCCTACCGGAGAAAAGGATGAAAAAATAATTGGCAATGTAATATTATTGAAAAATATCACGGAGTATAAAGAATTAGATTTTGCAAAAACTAATTTTATTGCAACAGTTTCTCACGAATTTAAAACACCCATTTCGTCCATCAAAATGAGTTTACAGCTTTTGGAAAATGAACAGGTCGGGCTACTTAATAATGAACAAAGAAGCCTTGTTGAAAGTATTAAAGACGACAGTAGCAGGCTATTGAAAATTACCGGTGAGTTGCTGAATGTAACCCAGGTAGAAAGTGGGACTGTCCATTTAAATATGAGGTCAGAGAATGTTTTGGAAATAATCAATTACGCCTTAAGTGCAAATAAGAATGCTGCTGAGCAAAAAAATATCAATATACAAATCAATATACCCTCGCAGCCCATATTCATACATACTGACAAAGAAAAAACAGCTTGGGTGCTGAATAATTTAATATCCAATGCAATACGCTATTCTTATGATGATTCTATCATTTATATTGAGATTTCTATTAAAAATGACAAGGCAATACTTTCTATAACAGATCTGGGTCAAGGTATTTCACCCGAATACATTCCTAAAATTTTCGATCGATATTTCAGAATCCCGGGCACCAAAAAGGAAGGAACAGGCTTGGGACTAAGTATCAGTAAAGAATTTATAGAAGCACAAAATGGTAGTATTAATGTTAAAAGCGAATATGGAAAAGGAAGCTGTTTTACGATAGAATTACCGGTTGCCCATAATTTGTTATAAATGGGTTTCTTTTATATGGGAAAGCCAACAACAATCTTAGACGTAAACATAATTCTTCGTGTAAAAACGACTTTGCGGGTCTTATTGCTCTATACTAACGATTTTTATTGTAGGTTTGTTTTTAAAATATCTTCTATGCTTTATTCGATGACAGGCTACGGACGTGCGGAACAAATGTTGGGTGACAAAACGTTTTTAGTAGAAGTAAAATCTCTTAATGGTAAACAATGCGACTTGCGTATGACTTTACCGGCATTATTAAAGCCATTTGAATTTGAGATTAGAAATGTAATTACCGAAGGTTTACAGCGCGGAAGTATCGAATGCAATATCTCCATTAAACAAAATGGCGCGGGCAAAGCTTTGTCTATCAATACAGATCTGGCAAAATATTTCTATCTATCTATAGAAAGATTGGCCAGAGAATTAAATGCAGGCACCGAACACTTATTAAGTACGGTACTTAAAATGCCGGACGTAATTATGAACTCTACCGAAGTAATATCGGACGAAGAATACAAGGCTTTCGAACTGATATTAAAAAAAGCAGTGGCACAATTAAATCTGCATAGGAAAAATGAAGGTGCCGTTTTAGAAAAAGATTTATTGGAAAGAATCGCTAACATCGAAAACCGCCAACCATTAATCGCTGATTTAGCGCCTAATCGCAAATCGAAGATAAAAGAAAATTTAACCAAACTGATATCGGAGAATGTTGGGCAAGATAATTATGATGCGGGGCGATTGGAACAAGAACTTGTCTATTATATTGAAAAAATCGACATAAGTGAAGAGCAAGTTCGTTTAAAGAATCATTGTAATTATTTCAGAGAAATAATAAACGAATCCGGAAGTTCAAAAGGCAAAAAATTATCCTTCATTCTGCAAGAGATAGGCAGAGAAATAAATACTACCGGTTCTAAGGCTTACGATTTGGATATTCAACGTTACGTTGTCGAAATGAAAGACGAATTAGAAAAAGCAAAAGAGCAAATATTAAACGTTTTATAATTTGCCAAAGTTTAAATTCAGGTTCATGAAGAAGAACAACAGCATCATCCTAGTTTTAATTTTAATTCTATTGATAAGTGTTGCTTCCTGTGTGCAATCTACAACATCGGAAAAAACCGTATCTTTCAAAGACCACCAATGGCTGTCTTCCTATAAGCCCTGGATCGACATAGATATTACTGACACCACAGATCTATATAATATCTATGCTGTGATAAGACATACAGATAATTTTCAATACAACAATTTAATGCTCAATTATTATTTTATTGCACCAGGTGATTCCGCTAAAATGCAAAAAATAATTCTCCCTATTGGAGAAAATAATCATTGGTTTGGAGACACATTGGAGAGCACCATTGAAACGAGGGTAAAAATCAATAAAAAGCCTATCAAACTTAGCTACGGAAAAAACAGCTTTATATTTCAACAGTTAATGCCTGCAGATACATTAAAGCATATACTAAACATGGGCATCAGAATCGAGAAAAAAACAGACACTTTAGGGAAATAATATCTCTTAATTAACCTTAATCTCGCTTCACTAAAATGCCCGTTCCCACAGGCAATTTGGAAGAAACAGACACCGATAAGCGCCCTTTCGCTTTTATCTTTCCAATCAAGAACCGATAAGCATTTTGTTGAAAAATAGCATCGTCTTCGTAGCAAGCAATAATATTTTTATAATCAGTAAAATATTTAATAGCATAGGGATTCCCAAAATCCATCAATATGGCGGAAGGATCGAATTTTTCAACATCACTCGCTAATAAGATTGCTTCTTCACTGATATCAAAATTATCCGCCGGACGTTTACTGTAATTATGTATACCAACTATTATTCTATCAAATTTTCCATTTTTTAGTTTATTTAAAACAGTTTCCAATCTTCCTTTATTCTCTTCATAGGAAACATTAAAAACTGTCGTGTGGAAATGCCGCTTCAACTCAGTAACAATTGCATTATCCGAATTCTCACCCAGGGCTACATAGGCAATATTTTCATTTTTGTTTAGGACGGGAAAACGCCTGTTTTGAGTCTTTATAACGGCTAATGAATATTTTGCCGCTTCTCTGCGAATTCGACCGACATTTTTATTCAGATCAGCCGTAATATTTGCGGTATCAACTTTTGAATAATGCGCCAATCCCAAATTATATTTTGCATAGAGTACTTTTTTTATGCTATGCGCCAAATTCTCCCAACGGAGTCTTCCATCATCTAAAGCTGCATTTATTTTATCGATATTAGTCGTAATATTTTCGGGCAAACACAACATATCATTACCCGCAAGTAAAGACTTTACCGCCACTTCCCCGCCTGGGAAGTACTTTGAAACGCCTTTCATTTCCAATGCATCAGTGAAAGAAATCCCTTGGAATCCCATTTTTTTTCTCAATAAATCTGTTACAAATTTCGGAGAAAGCGAGCTTGCCAGATGGGGCGTACTGTCGATAGCAGGGATAAACAAGTGTGCAATCATCACACTACCGACGCCCGCTTTAAACATCTTTTTAAATGGATACAACTCCAGTGAGTCAAGTTGAGCTAGTGACTTATGGATGATTGGTAAATCTAAATGCG
>NZ_JBNQGD010000425.1:15067-17776 GCF_050436765.1 Arachidicoccus sp.
TCCACATCTCCATGTCCTGGAAAATGTTTGGCACATGCCATCACATCCTTAAGCTGAATACCTTTCATAATGGCAACACCATAATCAGCCACCACACGTTTATTCTCGCCAAAAGATCGATAGCCAATTATGGGGTTATTAGGATTATTATTAATATCTACGACCGGCGCATAGGCGACATTCACACCCAGCCTATTACATTGGTCACCAATCAGTTCCCCCACCTTTTTAATCAATTTTTTCTGTCCACGCATCGCACCTAAAGTCAGTTGATCAGGGAGTTTCATCACCTCGGGCATTCTCATACCTACGCCATTTTCAACATCCATACATACCAACAAGGGCGTTTGAGCCATTTGCTGAAACTCATTAATATATTCCGCCTGAGTATCTGGCGAACCTTGAAACAAACAGATCGCACCTATGTTATATTCCTTAATTTCTTTCTTTATTCTATCGGCATAAATAAGCACTTTGCCATCCTGAATTGCGCTTTCCCTCAAAACCATTAACTGGGCTATTCTTTGGTTGGGTGTCAACGAACGATAAACACTATCTACCCACTTATCTGCCTTCTTTGTATGACGTAATAGCGGTTGTGCGCCTACAGAACTGGCGGAAAGCATCATTAGTAAAAAGTAAAGATTTTTTCTCATTAGTTTATATATAATGCGATTAAAGATTGAAGGTAGACTATAAGATGCATTTAAATTGAGTAGGAAGGTAGTGATTATTTCGCTACCTGTCCTCTCACACCACCGTACGTACGGTTCCGTATACGGCGGTTCTATTAACTTATTAAGTTGGAGAACTACCTTCTTGTGAAGCTTTGTAGGCTTTATAGGCATCTAAAAAGCTAAAAAGTCGCAGTTCGTCAAAATATTTCTTGGGAAATCCGAGATTCATGTGTGAAGCACCGGAGTTAGACCATGGTCCATGCTGATTAAATGCAGAACGAACTGCATGCTCCTCAGAAAGGCCACCTTTACGGAGGTTCAAAAATCTGGTCCAGTTACGTTTCCATTGTCGCCAAAGGATATTACGTAAGTGATGTCGAATCCACTCGTCTAAGTCTTTGGAGAGAGATTTCATATCTGCTGGACGGTAGTAGTTAAACCATCCTCGAATCACAGGGTTGAGATCTTTGTGGATAAACCCAGCCAAATTGCGTCCTCGACCTTTATGGAATAGATCTCTGAGTCTCTCCTTAATGCGTGTAACGCTTTTGGGAGCAACTCGAATTCCCATCTGCTTCCCCTCCTTGTAATAGAAGGAAAAACCGAGAAACTTCCTGTTTGCCGGTCTATCTACTTTACTCTTATCCTTGTTTACCTTCAGTTTCATCTTTTTCTCGACAAAATCCTGAATGGAAGCAGCGACTCTTTCTCCTGCTCTTTGCGTCTTCACATACACATTAACATCGTCAGCATACCTGCAAAAACGATGGCCTCGTTCTTCTAACTCCTTGTCTAGTTCATCTAGCACAATGTTGGAGAGAAGCGGACTCAGATTTCCGCCTTGAGGTGTACCTTTCAGTCGTCCCTCTAATTTTCCCCCCTTCATCATTCCGGCTGTTAGATACCTGTGGATGAGTTTGTGAATTTCTTGTTCACCCGGTGTTTTTAACATGATTTTGCTCATTAGTCTATCGTGAGGGATCTCATCGAAGAATTTTGAGAGGTCCATGTCAATGACAATCCGGTACCCTTCTTCCTGATACCCTTTTGCTCGGTTTACAGCATCGATGGCTTTCCTACCCGGACGAAAACCGAAGCTGTTGTCCGAGAACACTGGCTCCCAGATAGGAGTAAGGACTTGTAATAGTGCTTGTTGCAAAAATCGGTCTAATACGGTAGGAATGCCGAGCATTCGGACACCCCCATCAGGTTTAGGTATTTCTACCTTCTTAACCGGCTGCGGTTTGTATTTGCCATCTTTCAACTGTTGCTCTAGTGTCTGCCAGTTTTTCCTTAGAAATAATTTTAAATCTCCTACTTCCATCCCATCTATTCCTGCGGCTCCTTTATTGTCTACAACTTTAATGAAAGCTTCATTTAAGTTATCTATATTAAGAAGCTTGTCGATTAAACGCAGTTCTGGGGGATTACATCCTTTCTTTATGGGGTCAACAGGAACAGCACCACCCAAGGACATTTCCTCTTCCGGAGGTTTTACTTCCCTCGATGATGAAGATGTCATCATCTTCTTTTCTGCTTCTGACTGTTGATTCATAATGATGATTTTAATCCATTCGTTAATAGTTCAGCCCTTCGTCCTTTCCGTGAGTCTTCCTGCGTTCCCTTTTAGTTTGGTCGCCTAGCTCGTCTCGGGCTTACTATGGCCTCTGCTGACTTCTGATACCTTAGCCTGATGTCTCCATCAAGGTTGTTCCGGTTTAGAATACCGCATGTTCCTCCCGCAAACGGGGTATCAGATCTCCCCGGGTAAGATGCAATTCTTTCACGCTTATACCTGCCGTATTTACCAAATACTTTTCCGTGTAAGTATAGGACTTTGGAGATATTTGCCCCCTCATCCAAGTATCTAGCCTCATACGATTCCTGTGCGTCAGGTCAGCGCTTTGTCTTCAGCTTCCTTCAGATTCCCAGTCACCCGGGACACCCTTGCCGTTCGACTAATAATTCCCCTTACAAGGGATCAACGCAAAAACTTGTGGAAAGGGCATAATATTTTTACATTTGCGGCCTA
>NZ_JBNQGD010000426.1:0-29684 GCF_050436765.1 Arachidicoccus sp.
CTTCCTTAACGACTTTTTGTTTCACCGATAAATTGCCGGTTTCTGCCTTATATTATAGGTTTGGATTTAACTTTGATATTTACAATCCATCCAATAATCGACACAGGCGAAAAAGCCTGAATTAAAAAACACTAAATTTGAAACTATGAAAAAGTTATTCCTTGCAGCCTTTATTTTTATTGGCGTTATGTCGATGCAAAAGGCTTCAGCACAAATCAACATAAGTATTAATATTGGCAGTCAACCAGCATGGGGGCCGGTTGGTTATGATCACGTAAGTTATTATTATCTGCCCGACATTAATTGTTATTATGATGTTTCGCGTTCTGAGTACATTTATTTAAATGGTCGTCGCTGGGTTTATGGAAGAGCATTACCTGGGCGCTACAGTAATTACAATATTTATAACTCTTATAAAGTAATTGTAAACAGGCAAACTCCTTATAGAACAAATAGTGTAGACATCAGAAGTTATGCCAAGTACAAAGGCCATCACAGTCAACCGATGATTCGTGATAGCCGAGATCAAAAATATTATCAAAACAAAGGAAATAAATATCACAAAGACATGCAGAGAAATCAAGGACACGATAATGGAAAGGGACACGATAACGGAAGAGGACACGACAATGGAAGGGGACATGGCAATGGAAGGGGATAATATCCAGAACACTTGATAGAAAAATGATAATGCACTTTCAGCAATTGAAGGTGCATTTTTTAATAATAGAAAATCATTTTTTTCTTTTCGCACTTTTCAATTCTGCCTCCCAGTCTAGAAAAGAGTCTTCCTCTGTGGCCATTTGGTTGCCAGCATTATTGACGGCAACAGATTGCTGCTGCTCATCAATTTCCAATAATTCTAAATTTAATTGTTGAATAAGTTCAACAAAAAAAGCAACTTTATCTTCAGGAATATTTACAATAAAAGATTGCATATGTACGTTTATTTTTCCTTATCGAAGATAAAACATTTACTCCTAATGTATTGAAAGAAAGTCCAGATTGCCTTTATGTCAAGCTGTTATCATTTTGAGCAGCAGTTTGACTTATAAATCTATTTGCCTTTTTTAATTTATGCCACATTGGTTTTTAAATAGTCGCTTCCGTTTATTTTCTTTTCACCGTGTTGACTCTCAAATGGTCATTTGTCAGACCTTCTATTCTCTGAGCAACCTGCGAACGGACTTTGACTTCAAGTAATTCGATTTGAATATGTTTCATTAGTAAAATGATTTTAGGGCCGTTGGTATTATAATAGCAATTTACCAATAGTTCCGTTTTGTCCGACGAAGAAAATTGTATTAGATACCTTGTTATACCTACACGTATTGAAAGATTGTTTGGAAATGTTTTTCCAGGTATTACCGCCATCTTTTGAAATATCTACACCGGTTAAACCACAGCATACTAGGGTGTTCTTATTGATGAAAATCACATCACTTCTGTAGCCGCCTGGAGCTATCTTAGGTAGCTGCCATGTTTTACCGTTGTCGCGGGAAAAACAGAAGCAACTATCATTGCGATCTGGTTGCATGAAGTCGCCGCCTACGATTGCTATATTATTTTTATAAACGTCAATGGCGTTGGCACCTGTGGTTTCTTTACCTTGCATAAGGGGCAATACAGCGATAGTATTTTTTGTAAAAAACTTACTTTTTGTTCCTCCGCTCACCAGATAAAAGCCATCTTTTCTTTGTAAGATAATATTAGAGCCGCTGGCAGCAAAAAATGCTTCTCCTTTTTGAACTTTCTTTGAAATATGTGTATTTATTGGAGTCCAGGTATTGCCGCTGTTTTTTGAAATGGCTAAAAATATTTTATTGCCTATTGGGTCACCTACGACTATTCCGCTCTTGTAATTACTGAAATCCATTGCATCCAAAAACATTCCCTTGGAATGATTGGCGTAAATAATTTTCCAATTACTGCCTCCATCCAACGTTTTTAATAAATAAGCTGGGGTATCAATGGCCATAATTATTGCCGTGTTTTTGGCAAGAGCCTGAATATCCCTAAAATCTGCCTTGTTGAATCCCTTCACTGTCAACCATTGCCAAGTTGTCCCGTCATCAGTAGATTTCGCAATTTTGCCGTTGCTGCCACTTGCCCAAATAGTATTTTTATTTATTATAGAAAGCCCTCGTAGATTGGTTTTTGTACCCTGGGTTATTATTCTTATCGTGCTTTTTTGCGCGAATAAGCTTAATGAACATAGCAATAAAAAAGGCAGCGCTATTTTTTTCATATTCATTATTTTTAGAGTATGTTTATCAAAGATAGCAGATACTGTGCTAAGGATTGATTTTCTCCTTTCTGGAAAGACTATCTTTGCGCCATGCAAATAAAAAACGCGTCTTATATTATCTCCAGTCCTTCCTATGACAAATGTCCAAAAGCGGATAAACCGGAATATGCTTTTATCGGTCGTAGCAATGTTGGCAAATCTTCTTTGATTAATATGCTCTGCAATAGGCAGGGGTTAGCTAAAACCTCCTCAACACCCGGTAAAACGCAGATGATTAATCATTTTCTGATTGAAAGTACGCGTAAAGAGAAAGCAAAAAAAGAATATTGGAATTTAGTCGATTTACCGGGATATGGTTATGCAAAAGTCGCTCAAAAAGAACGTAAAACTTGGGGTAAAATGATAGAGGACTACATTCGTAAAAGAGAGAATTTAGTCAATTTATTTGTGCTGATAGATAGTCGTCACAAGCCGCAACCAATAGATTTGGATTTCGTGCAATCCTTGGGCAAATGGGAAATACCATTTACTTTGATTTTTACCAAGTCAGACAAGGAAAAACCAGGTGTCGTTAAACGCAATGTGGAAGCTTTCACGGAATGGTTGCGTGAACATTGGCAATTTTTACCCCAGATAATTGTTACAAGTGCTACGAAGCAATTAGGCCGGGAGGAAATGTTGGAACTAATCCAGCAATGTAACCTCAGGTTAACAGGGGAGTAAAACGAAATTTTTGTAAATATTGCCATTTATTGGTACTTGCATTTTCAATTATTAACCGTTTTCATGTAACTTTCCGCCTCAAAATCTAATCATCTTTTCGATGCAAAAACATAATTTTAATTCAGGCCCGTCAATTCTTCCTCAGGAAGTGTTGCAGCAGGCAAGTGAAGCTGTACTCAATTTTAATGGTATTGGGTTATCTATTTTGGAGATAGGACACCGCACAAGTTGGTTTATGGAGGTTATTAACGAAGCGCGTGCTCTAGTTAAAGAACTAATGCAACTTGGAGACGATTATGACGTATTATTTTTGCAAGGCGGTGCGACGACACAGTTCATGCAAATACCTTATAATCTTCTTGGATCAAATGATACTGCTGCTTATTGTGATAATGGTATTTGGGGGGAAAAAGCAATTAAAGAAGCTAAAATTTTTGGTAATGTAAATGTGGTATCCTCTACGAAAGATAAAAACCACTCTTACATACAAAAGGACTTTTCTGTTCCTTCTGACAATACATACCTGCATTATACCTCTAACAATACTGTTGAAGGAACGCAGTGGCATACCACACCAAACGTTGATGTGCCATTGATTGCAGATATGAGTAGTGATATTTTTTCCAGACCAGTAGATTTTTCAAAGCATAGTTTGATATATGCCGGCGCGCAGAAAAATGCAGGTGCCGCCGGAGTAACTATTGTTGTTATAAAAAAGGATATTCTAGGCAAAACGGATAGAAATATTTCACCAATAATGGATTATCGCAAGCATATAGAAGCAGATGCTTTATTAAATACACCTCCTGTTTTTGCCGTATACGTGTCGATGCTTACTTTGCGTTGGATAAAAAAAGAAGGAGGTTTGGTTGAAATGGAAAGGCGTGCAAAAGAGAGAGCCACCTTGCTTTATAATACTTTGGATTCATTATCTGTTTTTGCGCCTATCGTGGCAAAAGAAGATAGAAGTTTGATGAATGCAACTTTTACGACCCAAAATAAGGAACTGGAAAATGTGTTTTTAGAACAATGTAAGCTAAATGGCATGATAGGTGTTAAAGGTCATCGAAGTGTAGGGGGATTGCGCGTTTCTATGTATAATGCAATGCCGATGACTAGTGTGCAGGCCCTGGTAGATTTAATGGTAGATTTTAACGAGAGGTATAAATAATTGCGAATTGAACGGCTTTTATGCAACCTTCGATGGATGCGGGATTTTAGAAACTTTCAATTTTTGAATTTTAAAATAAAAAAATGAGCTTGATTAAACCATTTAATGCATTACGACCGGTAAAACAATTTGCTAAAAAAGTTGCCAGCAGGCCTTATGATGTGTTGAATAGAGCAGAAGCCAAAACTGAAGCGGACGGCAATGCTGTTTCTTTTTTACATATCACAAAAAGCGAAATCGACCTTCCAGAAGATGTGGATATTCATTCTGCACACGTATATGAAAAAGCAAAAGAAAATTTACAGGCTTTTATTGATAACCATATTCTTTTTCCAGAAGAGAAACCTTGTTATTATATTTATCAATTAGTGATGAATGGTAAAAGTCAAACAGGTTTAGTGGCTGTAAGTTCTGTAGATGATTATGAAAATGATATTATAAAAAAACACGAGTTTACACGCCCAGAAAAAGAGAAGGACAGAATCAATCACATTGCCACTACCGGAGCACAAACCGGGAATGTATTTTTGGCTTATCGAAATGTTGCGGAAATTGATGACATTATTAATAGTTGGAAAATGCAACATGCGCCTAGTTATGATTTTGTTGCCGAGGATAATATAAGTCATACTATTTGGGTATTGGATGATAGAAAAAAGATGGAAGAAATTGCTGAATTATTTCAGCAAAAGGTACGGAACACTTACATCGCAGACGGCCATCATCGCGCAGCTTCGGCGGCAAAGGTGCGTCAACAATTAGGTGATAAGAAAACAGAACAAGCCGATTGGTTTTTGACTACTTTATTCCCAGCTAATGAGTTGCAGATAATGGATTATAACCGTGTGGTAAAAGATTTAAATGGGTTAGATGTTGCAACTTTTTTAAATAAATTAGAAGATAAATTTATCGTTGAAAAAAGTGAATTTCCAATAAAACCTAAACGCTTGCACGATATTGGTATGTACTTAAAAGGAAGTTGGTATAATTTGACCGCGAAGGAAAATACCTACTTTGATGATCCGATAGGTGTATTGGATGTAAGTATTTTACAAGAAAATGTTTTTACACCTTTCTTAAATATTGTTGATCAACGTACAGACAAACGTGTAGATTTTGTGGGTGGTATAAGAGGTGTGCAGGAATTGGAAAAGCGTGTAAATTCCGGTGAGATGGAAGTCGCGTTTAGTCTGTTTCCGGTGAGCATTGAGCAATTATTTGATATTGCAGACAGTGGAAATGTTATGCCCCCTAAGAGTACCTGGTTTGAGCCTAAATTGCGTGATGGGCTTTTGACGCATCTAATTTTTTAGGAACTTTAATTTGTAAAATATAAAAGAAATATAATGAAGAAATTGTTGTTATTACCGATTTTGTTGTTGGGTGTTCTAATGACGAATGCTCAAGCAGGAGTGGTGGATGCGCATAACCAGGCAATGAATAAAGCAAGATCTGGTAATCTTGATAAAGCGTTATCTATAATTAAAGATGCGGAAGTAAATTTTCCCAACAATGCAAGTTTATTGAAAGATGAATCGTTTATCAGTACAGCAAAAAAAGATTATACGAATGCAATAGCAGCAGGTAGAAAATTAATTGAATTGCCCGATGCGGATGAACAAAGTTATCAGATATTGGGCTCAGCATATAGAGCAGATTCTAAATATAGTGAGGCTGAAGACATTTATAAACGAGGGGTAGAAAAATTTCCCAATAGTAGTTTGCTTTATGCAGAATTTGGCCAAACTCTGAACGATAATAATAAGCCTACGGCAGCGGCAAAGGCTTGGGAGAAGGGTATACAAATAAATCCTTCAATCAGTAGCAATTATTATTTTTTGACCAAATATTATGCACAGCACAATAATCCTTTATGGAGTGTGTTGTACGGAGAAATTTTCATCAACATAGAGTCTTTTTCTCAACGTACACCGGAAATAAGAGATACTTTGTTTAATGAATACAATGCGCTTTTTGCAACAGATAATGTATTGCAAAATTATATTGATAACGGACAGCCTTTCGAAAGTGCTGTTGCGTCTACATTTGCACAATTTAAAGATATGGTTTCCAACGGGGTAACACCTGAAAGTTTATATGCTTTACGTGGGCAATTTATAGTAAGTTGGTTCAACAGCGACAACGCTAAAAAATTCCCATACAAACTTTTTGATAGACAGCAGCAATTATTGAAATTGGGGATTTTTGATGCATATAACCAATGGGTATTTGCTTCTTATAATGAAGATCAATTTAAGAATTGGGCGCAAATGAACCAAGGGATTGTTCAAGAGTTTTCTAAATTTCAGAAGGCTTCAATGTTCAAAGTGCCTGAAGCGCAATATTATGCACATAAATAAGTGCTATAATTTCAACCGGCCCTATTATAAAAGATAGCGATGCAGAAAATTTGCATCGCTATCTTTTTTTATATAGGAATTATTATTCTGCCATTGCCATCTGCTCGTCGAGGGCCTCGGATAGGCTAGTGAAAATCTCTTCGACCGAACCTTCGCCCGGAATACTTTTTACTTTATCAAATTGTCTGTAGTAATCAGCGACTGCTTCTGTTTTTTTGCGATATTCTATAATACGACCACGAATAACCTCTTCGTTTGCATCATCACTGCGACCACTAGTTTTACCTCTATGCAAAAGTCTTGAAACCAGTTCGTCTTCACTTACTTCTAATGCTAATACAATATTTATTTGTGCATTATTTAGTTTCAATAATTTATCTAAAGCCTCGGCTTGTGCTTCTGTACGAGGGAATCCATCGAACAAAAATCCTTTTGTTTTTTTATTTTTTTCGAAACAACTGCTAATCATTCCTATGACAACTGCGTCTGGAACTAGTAACCCACTGTCCATAAATTGTTTAGCCTCTTTGCCCAAAGGGGTTTGAGCCTCAATCTCACTACGCAGTAAATCGCCTGTGCTTAGATGTTTTATATCATATTTTTCAGCAATTTTCAAGCTTTGCGTTCCTTTGCCACTACCGGGCGCGCCAAATAAAATAACATTAAACATATTTCAATTTTGAATATAGATAAAAAGCAAATGTACAGATAAAATTTTAAACGAAAGGCAAGTATAGTCTATGCTAGCGCTAACGATTGTTCGCTTGCTGCGCTAGTTTTTCTTGTAATATTTCGGTTACTTTTTGGAGGTCCGCTTTCCCTTTACTTAATTTTTTTACCTCGCCCACGAACAAACCTATCAAACCTTTTTTCCCTTTGTTGTATTCATTTACTTTGTCTGGCATTTTAGTAATGGCGGCGTCAATCCATTTTTCCAGCTCATTGCTGTTACTGGTTTGCAACAAGTTTCTTGTTGTAGCAATAGTAATTGCAGATGCATTTTTATCCTTCAATAATTCTGGTAAAACTTGAGAGGAGGCAATGGAGAAGTTGAGCTTTCCATCTTCTATTAAAGCAATCGTTTCCGCAAGTTGCTGTGGTGTTAATGAAAGATCAGAAAACGTAATTTTGTGTTCATTGGTAAAATGCTTTAGTGGTCCTGTGATCCAGTTTGAGATCGCTTTATAATGTTTTGAATGAGGTAACACCTTTTCAAAATAATCGGCTATTTCTTTTTCTGCACAAAGTTGTTCTGCATCGTACTGACTTAAAGAAAATTCGTCTTGATATTTTTGCTGTAAATCTTTTGGGAGTGCCGGCAATTCTTTTTTTAATGACTGAACATATTGCTCCGATAAATGTAAAGGAGCTAAATCTGGTTCTGGAAAATACCGATAGTCGTTGGCTTCTTCCTTGTCACGGATGGCAAAAGTAGTATCATTATCTGCATTGAAACTACGCGTTTGCTGTAAAATCTTTTCACCTTTCTCTGTCATTTTCACCATTCTTTCAATTTCAAATTCTATGGCTTTTTTAATATTGCGTGTGGAATTGAGGTTTTTTACTTCGCAGCGGGTGCCTAGTTCTGTGTCGCCTTTTAAACGGATGGATACATTCGCATCGCAACGCAAACTACCTTCTTCCATGTTGCCATCAGAAATGCCAATCCAACGAACGATTTTACGAATTTCGTTTACATATTGCCAGGCTTCATCTGCTGTGTGCATGTCGGGTTCAGAGACTATTTCTACAAGTGGTGTGCCCGCACGGTTCAAGTCTACACAAGTACTATCTTCATAAATATCGTGCGTACTTTTCCCGGCATCTTCTTCCATATGAATATGATGCATTTGGATCTCGCGGGTGCCTATTTCGGTTTTTACGGTAATAGTGCCACCCACGCAAATGGGTGTGGTATGCTGCGTTGTCTGCCAACCCTTAGGTAAATCAGGATAAAAATAATTTTTTCTGGCAAAATAATTAAAGCGTTCAATCTCACAACCACATGCTAGCCCAAGTTTTACTGCATATTCCACCGCTTTCTTATTAAGCTTGGGCAATGTACCCGGATGAGCCAAAGTAATGGGACTGATGTGCGTATTCGGTTCTGCACCGAAGCTTGTGCTATCGCCACAAAAAAGTTTACTTTTTGTAGATAACTGTACGTGTATTTCCAAACCAATTACCGCTTCGTATTTTCCAAGAAGAATGTTTGACATAGCCGCAAAACTAATTATTAATGGATAATTATTAGTGAATAATTTTATATGGCAGGTTCTGTTGAAACAATACCCTTCGTATTTTTGTTAATAAGCAACAAATAGAAAATAATGACATGCAACAACATAGAAATAAGTATGTCAAATTTTTCCGCAAGTGTCGCGCCAAACATTAAAATGCCCATTGTGACGATGCCGAGTGTTAATCCGTAACGGGTGAGCTTACCGCCCATTAAAATTAGCAATCCTGTAGCCGCTTCTAAAAATGGTATAATATAGCACATGATTAATGTCGGAGGACCGGCAATAAATGTATGTTCAAACATAATAAGGTGGCTATGTGCAAAGAAATTGAGTTTTGGAAAGCGAACAGCACCGTGTACCAAAATGCTGATACCTATGGCAATACGAGTAGAATGATAGGCTAACTGTTGATTGGATATTTTCATGGTAAATTTTAATAGGAATTGAAAATAAGTATATAATACTGGCTAAAATAACATTAAAAATATTTTTTTTGCCCAATGCAACCTTTTTTAACAAAGATTCGTCTATATTTTTACCTACAATGAAATTAATACAAATGCATACAATCGATGACTTGATAGATGGCTGCAAAGCAGCAAATCGGTTGGCGCAGCAAAAGTTGTATAATCATTTTTCGGGAAAAATGTTCGCAATTTGTTTGCGATATGCTAAGGACCAAATGAATGCAGAAGATATTTTGCAGATAAGCTTTGTGAAGATATTTACTAAAATAAAGGATTTTAAAGGTGATGGTTCTTTTGAAGGATGGATGAGAAAAGTGGTTGTAAATACGGCGATTGAGCATTATAGAAAGAATATAAAGTTATTGCAAGTTGCCTCCCGTGAAAATGTTGAAGTAGATTTGGCTGATGATACAATCTTCGACAAGTTGGAGGTGAATGATTTACTTAAACTTGTCAACAATTTGCCGGATGGATACCGATTGGTTTTTAATATGTATGCTATTGAAGGGTATTCACACAAAGAGATTGCCGGCCTTTTGAAGATAAGTGAAGGTGGGAGCAAATCTCAACTGTCAAGAGCAAGACAAATTCTGAAAACAGAAATACAAAAAAGGGAGGTGAGTTATGCGAAAAATTACTGATAAAGATTTCGATAATAAATTTAGGAAGGCATTTGATGAAATGGAAGTGACGCCGCGGGCAGATTTATTTGCCGACATTGACAAAGGTTTGCATCAAAAGAAAAATAAGAGGCTGCCATTTTTTATAGCTGCAGCAAGCATTGCAGCGATTTTATCAATAGCCTTGTTGTGGGAAATGCAATTGCATGAACCTATTGAATCACAAAAAGTAGTTACTGTAAATAAAAATAAAACAAATGCAATTCATACGCCATCTATTGCAGAAAAAATGGCAACGCCAACCCAATCGGTTGCTAAGACAAAGGCGCAAAAAGCATCTTTAAAGAATTCTGCGAAAAAAATTCTACCTAAAATAATCAAGCAAGAAACACAACTCGTAAAGTCTCATGCAATGAAGACTGCTCCCGTCTTGATAGCCGATAAAGATACTGAAAAAGCAAATTTATTGCCGCCGACTGAGGTTGCAAATAATGTGGCTATTCAATCCAACAATACAAAAGAAGACATAAAAATGAGTACGGAAGAAAGGCAAATAAAAGTGGCGTTTGATTCGGCTTTGGTAGAAAGAGCAACAAAAAGAGATTTGGTGGCATCTAATAATTTACCCGCATCGCAGAAACGCACACGAAAAACTTTTTTATCCGGCCTATTTAAAAACTTGAAGCAAAAAGTATCCGATATTACAAGTGAGGTTGTTTCTTCAAATAGCGATTCGACTACTGTTAATTTAGGTTTTGTTGCCATTACTAAGTACAAAAATTAAAAAATATGAAAAAGATTATTGCATTGATGCTTACCGTAAGCTTCGTTGGCTGTTTATCGGCGCAAAAAACAACCACTATTAGTACCACCTACATTGATAGTAGTGGAAAAACCGTCACAAAAACCGTCACCACAGTTGCAATGAAGGATTCGCTTCACCGGGCCAATGCAGATGAATCGAATCGTCATCATAAAAAATCTATAGAATTTGGATTTAAGAATAAAGATAAATCGGCTTATTTTGGTATTAATCCCGGTTTCGGTTTTGGTTGGAATCGGTTTATTGATAACGGCAGCATCGGGGTAACTAAAAACAACTCAAACCTTACCTTAGATAAAGGCCCCGAGTTTATCTTTACTGTTTTAAAAGGATATGTAGATATAGCACCACATCATAGTTTGAGGATTTCCACGTCGCTGGGTTTCGACTGGAATACTTATCATTTTGAAAGAAATATTACCTTGAAAAAAGGACAAGATTCGCTGAGTTATACCATTGATGACAGTAGACATTTTACAAAAAATTTACTGCGTTCCACTTATCTTTTTATGCCTTTAACATTGAATATAAGACCGGTGAAAAAATCAGATTTTACCATTGCCGCAGGTGTGGAAGGGGGGGTGTTGTTGGGTGCAAAAACCAAACAAAAAAGTGAAGAAGACGGAAAGGTAAAAGTGCATGGAACATTCAACCTAAATCCGGTTCGTTACGGATTGTTTTTGGGCCTGGAATACCAGGAAATTGGACTATACGCAAAATATTATTTGTCTGATGTCTTTGCAAACGGGGAAGGTCCTAAAGATTTTAAAACGGTTTCTATTGGTTTAAGTGTCGGATTGTTTTAGAAAATTACAAAATAAGTTGTAGGTTGAGTATATTTGAAATGAATGTAGTTTCAAATAAAACCTCTGCAATGATTTATATATTCCTTTCGGCCATTATCGTCCTTCTTTTAATTGTTCTCTGGTTAAGTTTTAAAAGCCAAAGCAATTCCAAGGAGGATGATTTTTTATTGTTAAAAAATGCGATGATTAATCTTAATCAGGCAATAAAAGATTCCGAGCGGAATTTAAAAGACGAATTTGTTGTCAACCGGAAAGAAAATGCAGAAAATGCGAAAAATCTACGTGAAGAGATAGGCAGAGAGCTAAATAGTTTTACCAAAATATTTTCTGAGCAATTGTTCACTTTTCAAAATACAATCGAAAAGAATAATAAAGAAAACAGAGGTGAGCAGAAAGATTCACTTATCGATTTTAGTAATAAGCAAAGAGCTAATTTTAGTGAACTTCAGCAGAATTTGTCTACCCAAAGTGATATGACATTTACCAGGTTGGAGGCCATGCGCATAACGGTAGAAGATAAAATCACTCAACTGCGAGAGGGTAACGAAAAGAAGTTGGATGAAATGCGTAAAACTGTAGATGAGAAATTGAATGAAACCTTGGAAAAGAGACTGGGTGAATCCTTTAAGCAAGTAAGTGAAAGGTTGGAAAAAGTACACGAAGGTTTGGGGCAGATGCAGACGCTTGCGAGCAATGTAGGGGATTTGAAAAAAGTAATGACCAATGTAAAATCCCGTGGTGTTCTGGGTGAATATCAATTGCAAAACCTATTGGAAGACTTACTGACTAATGAGCAATATGAGAAAAATGTAAAGACGAAAATAGGCAGCGGAGCAGTGGTCGAATTTGCCATTAGAATGCCAAGTGGCAATAATTTTGAGAAGACTTTGTGGTTACCTATTGATTCTAAATTTCCCAAAGAAGATTATGAGTTATTGGTAGAAGCTTACGAAAATAGCGATGGGGAAAAGATTGAAATTTACCGTAGGGCATTCGTAAAAGGTATCCGGAGAAATGCGCAGGATATTCGCGAAAAATATATTGACCCACCTAATACAACTGAATATGGAATTATGTTCCTTCCTTATGAAAGCCTTTATGGTGAAGTGCTACGCACTCCTGGTTTGTTTGAACAATTACAGCGTGATTATAAAATTACCATTACAGGACCTACCACGTTAAGCGCCTTGCTAAACAGCCTGCAGATGGGTTTCAGAACATTGGCTATCGAAAAACGCAGCAGCGAAGTTTGGGATTTGCTGAGTGCTGTGAAAACCGAATTCGGGAAATTTGGCGATATGATTGCTAAAACGAAAAAGAAATTAGAAGAAGCTTCCAATGAATTAGGGAATTCAGAAAGAAGAACAAATGCAATAAGACGCAAATTGCAAAATGTACAAGAGTTGCCGCAAGAAAGAGCCAGCTTAATTCTTAATAAAGATAAAGATGAGAATCTTTCCGATGAAGATTTTCAGCGGGTTTAAATATTCTGTGATTAATGAAATTCACTTAACTTAGAGCCACAATTAATAACTAGACGCCCCGTTTAAACGATTTTTTATGTATTATAGAATATTTTCGCTACTACTTTTAGCCGGAATTACAGCGGTAAATGCGCAACAAAGGCAGGTGCTGACAAAAGATGATTATGCACGTGCGGAGCATCTACTTTCCTACAATACGAGTAAATATATCGACCACGGGAATGTTCGGCCCAATTGGATTTCCAATGATAGCTTTTGGTTTCGAGATTTGACAGCTAAAGGGAGTGATTTTATTTTAGTGGACGCTGCCAGGGGCAGCCGCAAAGCAGCTTTTGATCAACAAAAATTGGCTGCGGCCCTATCGAAAGCATCTGGGGAAAATTACGATGCAGATAATTTACCATTCAGAAGTTTTAGTTATGAACAAGACGGGTCTGCCATTCGTTTTGCCGTTGAAGGAAAGCTATGGCTTTATAATTTAAAAACCTTTAGCTGCGAACCTTACCAGCAAACTCTCGAAGGAGTTGCTATAAACAATGGCCATAAGTATGTTTCAAAAGCAATTTCTGTTACTTCAGGTGGGTACCCTTCGACAGATCGAAACATTGTTCCTTCCCCAGATGGCAAATTGTTTGCCTATATAAAAGATGATAATTTGTGGGTGGAGAATCGGGAAACCAAGCAACAAACACAATTAACGACAGATGGTGAAAAAGATTTTGGTTATGCTACCGATAATGCTGGATGGACCGGCAGCGATAAACCTATTTTAAGTTGGTCTCCTGATTCTAAAAAGATCGCCACGTTCAAACAGGATCAGCGCAAAGTGAGTAATATGTATTTGGTAACTACGAACGTTGGTGCACCAAAATTAGTTTCGTGGAAGTATGCTTTTCCAGGTGATAGCAATATTATTATGATTCATCGTGTAATTATAAATGTTGATACACCTAAAGTTATCTTCTTAAAAATTCCACCCGATCCACACCGAGCGACACTTAGCGACGATATTGCCAGCAGTGGGACATTTGATGATGTAGATTGGAGCCCTGATGGTTCACAATTGGCTTTTGTTTCTACGTCCAGATATCACAAACATGAAAAGGTGAGAATTGCCAATGCCAACACCGGGGATGTTCGAGAGATTTTCGAAGAAGACGTACCTACACAATATGAGTCAGGTTGGGGCGCGATCAATTGGCGTTATTTGCCAAAAACAAACGAATTTATTTGGTTTTCAGAAAGAGACAATTGGGGGCATTTGTATTTGTACGATGCTACCACAGGTAAGGTGAAAAATAAAATCACCAGCGGTGATTGGTTGGTTTCACAATTGATGAAAGTGGACGAAAAAAATAGAGTCATTTATTTTATGGCGCACGGCCTGGAAAAGGGAAATCCCTATTTCGCCCAGTTTTGCAGGATAGACTTTGATGGTAAAAATTTTAAGATTCTTACTCCTGAAATAGGCAACCACAGTATCAGCTTCTCTCCGGCAAAAGACTATTTTATTGATGATTATTCTCAACCCAATGTACCAGGCATTACCGTTTTGCGTGATATGAAAGGTAGACTTATTACCACCATTGCAAAAACAGATATCTCAAGGTTAATCGCTACAGGCTGGAAAGCCCCAACTCCCTTTAGTGTAAAAGCTCATGATGGTAAAACCGATATTTATGGATTAATGTTTACCCCGTCCGATCTTGACCCGAATAAAAAATATCCCGTCATAGACTATATCTATCCCGGACCACAGGGTGGAAGTGTTGGTAGTTGGTCTTTTATTGCTTCCAGGGGGGATGACCAATCCCTAGCGGAGTTAGGATTTATAGTAGTGGAGATAGAAGGTACAAGCAATCCGTTGCGTTCCAAAAGTTTTCATGACATGAGTTATGGTGATATGGCTGAAAATACTTTACCTGATCAGGTTTCTGGCATTCTGCAATTAGCAAAAAGGTATGCATACATGGACACCAGTCGAGTGGGTATTTGGGGACATTCCGGCGGGGGATTTGCAACAGCGGATGCAATGTTTACCTATCCGGATTTCTTTAAAGTGGGTATTGCGGAATCTGGTAATCACGATAATAGAAATTACGAGGACGACTGGGGCGATAGGTACAATGGTCCTATTTCAGACCAGACCTATAATGAACAAGCCAACGAGACTAAAGCAAAAAATTTAAAGGGGAAATTGTTACTTGCGCATGGGTTGATGGATAACAATGTGCCGCCACAAAACACGCTGCTGGTGGTCCAAGCATTAGAACGTGCCAACAAAGACTATGATTTAATTATTTTTCCCAATGAGCATCATGGTTATGGGCAGTTTTCGTATTATATGATGCGCCGCCGTTGGGATTATTTTGTTAAAAATCTAATGAGGGCAGAGCCGCCAAAAGAGTTTTTGTTGCAGCCAAAATATGAGTTTAGATAATTTCCTAAAACAAACTAATACTCCAGTTCGCATTGAAAGTTTTATGGGCATCCAAAGATAGGATGCCTTCTTTTCTTTCTAATTTCCCCGAAGTGTTTTCGCTATCGGCTATACCGTGCCATGGTTCCACACATACAAAGTCTGCATCTTTTGCACTCCAAATACCCATAAACGGAAAGCCCTTAAACTCAATGGTGACACCGTGAGGCGTTTTTTCACTTTCAATACTAATAGAAGTAGACTCTAATGTCTTAAAGACTAAGGCGTCATCGTAAAACAAAGACTTCTCTAAAGGAAGCTCATTTGTATTTTGTAGAAATATTTCTGGGTCCTCTTTTAATAACCCTTCTTTGTTTAAAGGATATCGAGCGGTATTTTCAAATCGGTTGAACGATAAAAAATAATTTTCGAAACGCGTTCCTTCCACCAGAGGCACCTTGAACGCGGGATGTGCACCAATGGAAAACCACATTTTGTTGCTGCCATTGTTTGTTACTGAGTAGGCAATATCAATTTTACTTTCTTGAAGTGTATAGGTGATAACCAATTCAAAATGAAATGGATATTTTAGTAAAGTTTCTTCATCGTTCTGTAACGAAAAGCTTATGCTGTCTGCCGATTGACGAATAACCGTAAACTCTTTATCGCGCGCAAAGCCATGTCTGCTTAGTTGATAGGTGTGGTGGTTAAAACTATATTCATTGTTCTTTAAACCACCCACAATTGGAAACAAAATCGGGCTTCTTTTTGACCAAAAAGAAGGGTTGCCATCCCACAAATAATCGAGGTGAGTATTCTTATTGTAAATGCTCTGTATCTCCGCGCCTTTTGTCGCTATTGAGATCGAGAGTATTTCATTTTCCAGCTTATACATAATGAATTTTGCAAATTATCTTTATCAAATAATTTTGTTATTGGAATGGAAGCGCCCCTTTAATCTTCTATTACGCGTTCGTCTTCTAAATTGGCGATTACACGACTGCTCCTTTTTTGAATAGGGTTTTCATGATTGTAATCAAATGTGCCGCGGTTGCGCAGCACATCCAAACATTTATAAATCGCTGCTAAAAAGGATTCGTGATTAGCTCGTCCTTTACCTGCAATGTCAAACGCTGTGCCATGGTCAGGGCTGGTGCGTACGATAGGCAGTCCTGCTGTATAATTAACACCTTCGCCAAGCGCTAAAGATTTAAAAGGAATGAGACCTTGATCGTGATACATTGCTAACACTGCATCAAACTTCTCATATTGCGCGTGGGCAAAAAAGGCATCAGCGCTATAAGGCCCAAATGCTAGAATATTTTTTTTATTTGCAGCTATAATAGCAGGTGTAATTATTTCTTTTTCTTCATTGCCGATTAAACCTTCGTCGCCGGCATGGGGGTTTAATCCCAGTAGGGCAATCTTTGGTTTATTGATGTCAAAATCTCTTTGCAAACTTTGTTGTATAATCTCTAATTTTGAAAGGATAGCTTGTTGCGTTATACTTGCGGCGACTTCTTCGATCGGTATATGTTCTGTAACGACGGCTACACGCATGTTTTCTGCTACCATCATCATGACCACATCTTTTTTATCGAAGCTATCGCGAAGATATGGTGTGTGTCCGCTATATTTAAAATTATCAGATTGAATCGTTTTTTTATGAATAGGAGCCGTTATCAGGCCTTCGATTTTACCTTCTTTCAAGTCTTTTACTGCAGCTTCCAACGATAAAAAAGCGTATTTTCCCGCTTGTTCATCATGCTGGCCAGGAACTATATTAACTTCTTCTTCCCAGCAGTTTACAATATTAGCTTGTTTTAAATTGGGTTTGGCGCCGTCTCTTAAAATTGAAAATTGAAAATTATTGTCTTGAACCGTTTTGCGATAAAAATTGATGCTTTTGCTATTAGCGTAAATAATAGGCGTACATATATCTAAAATACGGCTATCACTTAATGATTTAATAATTATTTCAATTCCAATACCATTTAGATCACCGCAAGTAAGGCCGATTACCGGTTTTGTTAATTCCTGACTCATTAAATTTCTAATTTTTATGGTGTAAATGTACCACTTTTCAAATTATGATTTTCAGTTTTACTATCTAACTTAAGCGGGTCAATATCCTCTTATTTTGATATGGACAAGGATGGCTGGGTAGTTTACTGTCGGAAAGACGATTTTCATTAGAAAAAATGGCCAATTTTACAAAATAATATATCATTATAAAATGTATTTGGATCACTTGATGATGTCCCGCGTGTTGTCGGCAGAGGAGGCAATAAGAAAATTGACCGGTATCTTTATGTGAATTATTGTTGCAGCCGCTTCTGCAAATGTGCAAAGCTACTATCCATTGAAGGACCTAATATTTTTTCGTTTAGCACTGCTCCAATTCTATCCCAAGGATACCAATTTAAATGTTGACGGAAGTACCACATTACGTGTACGCCTGGAGCTCTCCCATTACTCGATATTTGAAATTCACAAACTTGATCATTGGCTTTAGGAGCTTTCCATATCGTTTGTATGACACCCGGTTGTGCGTTGACAATCGTAATTTTATTGTAGCCAACTTCCGCCGTTGCTCCTTTCCCAGAACTATTTTTGGTCAGTATTTTTAAAGAATGTGTACTATCGAATAACCATTCGGGCCAACGACGCATATCGCTCAATAACGCATAAACGCTGTCCTTTGGAGCAATGAAGGTGCTGCTACGCATCACTGTAACCTCTGGAGGAAACAGCAATCCGATGCCGGTAATTAGAAGAAATAATGTAACAATGCTAAAGAGGGCCAATTTTAGTAATCGCATATTTTGAAAAGATAATCTATTGCTGCAAAATTAGCTTTTAAATCCCAGTATTATTCCCATTTAAATACTTTAATTGCAATGGCATAGACAATAATCCCCCAGATAAAAAGATTGCCTAAGTCGCGCCAACAACTCAATAGACTTGCCCCCTCAAATGAGATATTACGCATAGCATTGTTGAAGTGGGTGAGCGGTAAAATATTACAAAACGGTTGCAACCATTTTGGGAAATTGTCAATTGGGAAAAATGTACCAGCAAGTAAAAATTGTGGTAGTGTAAATAGGTTCGCAAAAGGAGGGATGGTGCTCTCACTTTTTGATAAGCCACTTACAATAAAACCACAGCCCATGAACACAATCAGTGCAAAGAAGCTAAGAAACATTATTTCTAAAAAGGTGATCCAACCGTGGACAAGCGTAAAGTCGAAAAAGACAACACCAATAATGATGATGATAATGGCCGCCAATAATTGAAACACGACCCTGCTCAAGGCCTCACCTAAAACAATGAAAGTCCTGGTAATAGGTGTAGCAAAGAATCTTTTTAAGACTAATTGTTGTCGTAGGTTAAAGAACAGAAACGCTACGCCGAAAATTCCGGCACTTAATAGAGAAAACCCAAGTTGTCCGGGCAATATAAAGTCTATAGTTCGATAAACGCGTCCTGGGACTTTTACGATATTGTCACTTACTGCGGCTATGCTGGCGGAATTGGGATATAGCGTTTTGTTTAATTCGTCAATCTCGGCATTTAGATAGGAACGCAAAATTGAAATACTTTGCGGGTTTACGGCATTGGACGTGATAATGCCAATTTCGTAAGTTGAAGGCCGTAATGCGTTTTTTTTGATGTCTAAAATGGCTGTGATGCGTCCCTTTTCTAAGTCTTCTTTTAGTTGTTCACCTGATTCTCTTTTTATATTAATTCCCGGTGCAGCTTCAATTTGCTGATATACTTGATTCGTTGTGTCAGCATTGTTTGCAATGGCAATATTTATTTTAGGGGCAGAAGAATTACCCAGGAAAGCAAATGCCAAAATAAAAACTAAGGGGAAACCTATACTAAAAACTACTGTAGACGGGCTTCTGAGCGATGAACGAAATGAACCCCTGGCAATTGCCAACATTGCCTTTAACTGACTATATTTTACAGACATAATTTTTACGAGAAAATTTTAATGCTGCAAATGTAACACGGAATGGCGAACTATGCGCGAGAAACACCGAAACGCCAAAAGCGATATTGTTAATGTTTTTATTAAAACTTTTACCGTATTTCGAATTCAAATGGCAGACGAGTCTGTGGTGTATTCATCATGGTTTGAACAGTTCTTATCCGCATTATATTTTTTGACATTTCGGGTCCAAGGGTTTTAGCCAGTATTTTTAAATTTACATCGCTATTGTTATCGTCACTATGAAATAGTTGGTCGAAAATGCTCTTTTTCTCAGGGTATTCACTGATGCGATAGTCTTTGCTTTTAATAAGTTTAGCCGCATATTTTATTGCATCGTTTAAAGACCCTAACGAATCAACCAACCCAATTTTTAGGCCACGTTCGCCCGTCCATACCCGACCTTGAGCAATACTATCAATATAGGCTACCGTTTTATGGCGACCTTCAGCTACGCGTTCTGTAAAGGTCTTGTAAATACTATCTACTGAAGATTGCATAAAATTTTTCTCTGGCTGTGTCAATGGGCGGGCAATAGAGCCCAGATCTGCATAAGGGCCCGTTTTTACGACGTCAAAGGTGAGCCCCAATTTATTTTTAAAGAAATCTTCCGCATTGCCGACAATGGAGAATACACCAATGGAGCCTGTAATGGTATTGGGTTCTGCAAAAATATAAGAACCATTGCAAGAGATGTAATAGCCACCGGATGCAGCTAAATCACCCATACTAATGATAACCGGTTTTACTTTTTTCGCTAAAGTTATTTCGCGCCAAATCATATCACTGGCGAGTGCACTGCCTCCAGGAGAGTTTACGCGCATTACAATGGCTTTAACGGAACTATCCTTTCTCAGTTTTCTTATCAGATTTACATATTTATCACTCGTTATTTTATCATTATCGTTACCTCCATCCACAATTTCGCCCTGTGCATAAACAACTGCAATTAAATCACTACCGGAAAATTTCTTATAATCAGCTGTTTCTGCGTATTTGTCTAAAGAGATAAAATTGATCTTATCGCTTGCTTTAGTTTTTAATAATTGATGAAAATCATTGTCGAGCTGATCAGTATAAATCAAACTATCCACTAATCCGTATTTAAGCGCATCGCCAGCTGTTTGAATGGCGCCGTTATTTGCTAATAAATGTAATTGTGTGGAGTCAATATTGCGACTTTTTGAAACGGCCTCCAATATTGTACTGTACAAATCACCCAACCAAACAGAAGTCTGTAATTTGTTAGGGTCAGTCATTTTAGTTACCCTAAAAGGTTCTGTTGCGCTTTTAAATTTCCCTGCAAAAAAGACTTCCGGTTGTATTTCCAATTTATCTAACAGACCTTTAAAAAACATCATTTGGCTGGCCATTCCACGCCATTCCAGGCCACCTTGTGGGTTCGTATATATTTTGTTTGCAGCCGATGCGACATAATAAGCTTTTTGTGTAATTGTCGCACCGTAAGCAATCACAAATTTTCCACTTTGTTTAAATTCTGAAATCGCCCTGCGCAATTCTTCACTTGAAGCAAAACCATTAGCATTTGTGGATGCTTGTATATAAATGCCTTTTATTTTATTATCCTCACGGGCATGATGAATCATTCTTATTACGTCGTACAAGCTGGGGGGTTGAGAGGTAAGTTTTTTAATATTTAAGTTTATGGATAAGGTTGGATTTTCAAAATCCAGGTAGGTCTTGGATAAATCTATGACCAATACACTATTGTCGTTTAAAACCGGCTTGTCGGAGCTGGATGCGGCAACACCGACACCTAACAAAATAAAAAAACCAATGACACAGAATACGATTAGCGCAAGAAGTGATGCGAAAAATATTTTAAAAAAACTTTTCATTTGTTCGTTGTTTTATATATTGGCCATTAAAAATAAGGATTTAGCCATTGCTCCTTATTTTTGCAGTTAAATTCAGGCGCATGTTACGTTGCAAATGTATAACTTATAGGAAGATATTTTAAATTATAAATTATGAATAAGGTTTATTTATTGATAGGCGGTAATATGGGCGACATGGCGGCAAGCCTGGCAATAGCAAAAAAGGAGATTACAAAGAGGGTGGGCAGGATTAATTTATCTTCTTCAATATATAAAACGGCCGCCTGGGGTTTGGAGAATCAGCCTGATTTTTTGAACCAAGTTTTGGCAGTCGATTCTGATTTGCAGGCTCAGGAAATTTTGAAAATCATATTGGATATTGAGTGTCGAATGGGACGTATTAGAGAAATGAAAAATGGTCCTCGATTAATTGATATAGATATATTGTTGTTTAACGAAGACATTATTGACGAAGAAAATTTAAAAATACCACATTCTTTTCTACACCGACGTAACTTTACTTTGGCTCCTTTAGCCGAAATTGTACCAAATATGGTTCATCCTGTATTGAAAAAAAGCATAATGCAGCTTTTGCAGGAAAGTCAGGATAGATTACCTGTCCAAAGGCTCTAAATGAATTTGATAAAATGTCGTCCAACTTAAAACTTGTTGAACGACATTTTTGAGAGGTAAGAAACTAATTCTTATTATTTAATGCTTTCGTAATGCGAAAATCTAAATCTTGTAAATGATATTTACTGATTGTGTCAGGGTAATTCAGGATTACTTTATCTAACCTATTTTTTAAATTGATTAAGTGTCCATAAGCAATTGACGGCACGTCAGTCGCTGCATAAGTAGAACCAAATAATGCATCTGACGGTGAAGCATTAGCAGAAGAAGTGGTCATGTCCTGAATTAGGCCGTCTATGTATGTTTTTTGCATATTTCTTCTAAAATAACTTATTGCGTCCTTATTGTTTAGTTCACTAAAAATTGCTGATTCCACTCCCGTTAGTAATTCGTCCGGAGTATAAGTTTTTTCCGCTCCGAAACGATTGGCAGTAATACTCATTACCTCCAGTCTGCTTGGAGAAATTAAACTACTTATGACATTTGTTTGCAAATTCGCTAGCATTTCGTTGCCATTGGTATTGTCTGTCTTATTCAGAATGCTCGTATCGAATAGCCATTGTGGAGTAGCAAACAACTCTTTATTTAAAAAGCTCAATGCACGTTGTTGTTTCTCTTTAGATACAGGTGCATACACATTTCCAGGTTGTTCAATACTTTTTGGAGTATCGTAAATGCCGCCAATATTTTTAAGTACATGCCCCATATACCTGCCAAATTGAGTAAAGGTTTGGTTATACATTTCTGCTAAATTTGTGTAGGTGTCGGCAGGTTCTTTTGTCCATTCCGAAAGACCCTTAATATCCCGCTGAAGATTTAAAATCCCATAATGGCTTGCCAACATTGCGTCATTACCTAAATCTTCACTTTGCGAGCGGGGATCATTGGGCTCGCCTTGACGACCAAACCATAGGCGTGGGTTTTTTGCTAGACTGTCGACAACCCATTTACTAGTGATTTCACGGTTTTCTTTAGCGGTTTTACCGCCACTATACGCATAACCCCATTGAATTGCCCATCTATCGTATTCACCAATATGCGGGTATAAATCGTTAACAGGGATGTGATCCTCGGGTTGAGCAACATAGTTAAATCTTGCATAGTCCATGATGGAAGGCGTGTGTCCATGGATCTCCAACCATTTTTTGTTTCGTAACAATTCTACCGGAACGGTGCTACTACTGCCAAAATTGTGCTGCAGCCCAAGTGTATGTCCAATTTCGTGGGAAGATACAAAACGAATAAGGTCGCCCATTAATGCATCATCAAAAACCATTTTTCTGGCGCGAGGGTCGTTGGGAGCAGCTTGTACCATATACCAGTCGTGTACCAATTTCATTACATTGTGATACCAACCAATATGGCTTTCAATTATTTGTCCACTACGGGGATCGTGTACGTTAGGGCCATAGGCATTTTCAATATCAGAAGCAAAATATCGAACGACAGAATAGCGTGCATCCTCCATACTCATAGTCGTATCCCCAACCGGCCATTCTTTTGCTACAACGGCATTTTTGAAGCCAGCTTGTTCAAATGCCTTATTCCAGTCTTCAATGCCGGCTATTAAGTAAGGCCGCCATTTCTTTGGTGTGGCTGGATCAATATAATAAACAATTTGTTTTGCAGGTTCTACTAGTTTGCCGTGCTTCCATTTTTCCAAATCTTGTGGTTTTGGTTGAAGGTTCCAGCGAACAATAAATCTGTCCTCTTTCACGCGTTGCTGATTATCACTGTAAGTTGTATAACCATCTGCAAAATATCCTACACGTGGATCAAATTCCCGTTGTTCCATGGGTGTTTTAGGCAGCAGTAAAAATGAGTGATTAAATCCTATTGTTACCAATCCCACATTTCTGACCACATCAAAGGTTTTACTTGTTGGATCAGGTGAAGGGGTAGCGCTGTAGGTCTTAATAGTTTTTATTTCTGTATTAATGGGATAAGTGTGTACAGATTTTATAAACGATCGGTCTGCCTGCAGTGTTCCTATACCGAGGCTTTTGCGCACGTATGACCGGAAGCTAAGTGCCGGATTATCCTCTGTGAAGAATTTATTTACATCTATAACAACCGAATGTTTCCCATAAGCCCTGATAGGGAAAGCCGCCAGATACGGATTAGCGTTGGAGTTTCTAACCGCTTGATAAATTGCATTGGTAGAATCGGCCATACTAATAGTGATTATTAATTGAAGGAATACGTTTTTGTCGGGTCCTTTTACAAATCGTACCATCTGTTGGTTCACAATTTCTCCTCCATAAATGCCTGCCCCACCAGGAACTTTGTCATAGCGTGTGACGACTAATATGTCCCTGTTGAAAATACTGTCTGGAATCTCAAAAAGCCAGTTGTCATCTACTTTGTGAATAGTAAATAGACCGGTTTTTGAAAAGGCGGAGTCTGGAATAATTTCTTTGTAAGGTTTTATACTGGTCTCTTCTTTCTTAAGCTTAGTAGGCTTTGCTATACTATCCTTTGCCACATATTTGGAAGGAGTTGGGAATGTATCTTTTTTCTGAGAATAGGTGGGAGATAAAAATACCAGTAAGCATGCAGATGCAATTAGTTTTTTAATCATTGTAGCTTTTTTTGTTAAAAATATTCGTGATCGCAAATCTAAATTCTATCTGTGAAAATGCTTGAAAAACTTGAACAGCGGATAATATAGATGTATAAGCGGTTGAAAGTTTCTCTGTCCTGGCTCTCTTTAACAAAAAAATAGCATTAAGCACAAATTTTATAAAAACTTTGAAAAACAATTTGGTCAATGAAATAATTATTATAATTTGCTTCACCTTTCTAAGAAGTAAAATAAAAATTAAACCAAGAAAGTATTTTTTATAAAAATATTTCTTAGCATTGTGGAATTAAAATCATTAAACACAGTTATTCATTAAAAAAATTTCATCATGGCTGAAATTAAACCAACTGCTCCAGCGGCAGCAAAACACGTTTCAAACGTAAAACCTAAAAAAAGTTCAAATGCTATTTCATGGGTGGCCCCTATTCTAGCAATTGTACTAGGTTATATTATTTGGAGATTCATATTAGGTAATCCCTCCAATTTTAATAAACCCGATTTAAGTGGTGGCTTTTGGCCAAAACATCAAGATGCGAAGGGCGGGTTATCGCGTATGTATGATGGTGGTATTATTGTACCAATATTATTGGGCTTATTGTTAATCGTAATCACATTTGCTATTGAAAGATTGTTGACCATATCAAGAGCAACAGGTAAAGGTAATATTGGCGAATTTATTCGCAACGTACAATATAACTTGGCTAATAAGGACGTGGATAAAGCAATGGCATTATGTGATAAACAACAAGGTAGTGTTGGAAACGTAATGAAAGCCGGATTGCACAAATACAAGGAAATGATTACTAATACTGAATTGGATACTGACCAGAAAGTATTAAATATTCAAAAAGAAATTGAAGAAGCGACGGCACTTGAGTTGCCAATGTTGGAAAAAAATCTGATATTCTTATCTACCATTACTTCAGTGGCAACTTTGTTAGGATTGTTGGGTACTGTAATTGGTATGATTACGGCGTTTGCGGCCCTCGCATCTAGCGAAGGTGGTAATGCTTCGACCGAATTATCCAAAGGTATCTCTGAGGCCTTATATAATACTGCACTTGGTATCGGTACATCTGCACTTGCTGTAATTATGTATAATATTTTTACGACAAGAATTGATGGTATTACTTACGGTATCGATGAATCTGGCTTTACATTGACACAAAGCTTCGCAGCTATCTATAAATAACTGATGTTATAAAGGGCATTTGAATTAAGCAATTCAGATGCCCTTAAAATCTTTTAAAAGATTTTTCAAAAAAGCTTATGGAAAAAAGATGTTTTTACATCTTATTAATTGAAGTATAAAAAATCAAATAATGGGAAGAGCCAAAATACCTCGTAAAAGTACGGCAATAGATATGACCCCGTTTTGTGATGTTGCGTTTCTTTTGTTAACTTTCTTTATCCTTACGACAAAGTTTAAGCCAGACGAAAAGATTCCAATCAACACACCGAGCTCTGTAGCAGCGAAAGTTGCGCCGCAAAAGAACTATATCATGATTTCTTTAGATAAAGATGGTAAGGCTTTTTTGAACAGCGATAGAGCAGATGTAAAGACTGATGCAATTAACATTCTAAATAAGGATCACAATTTGGGATTGACCGATGGAGAAGTACAGCGCCTGGCAAATATGCCAATTATCGGTACTTCACTGCAAAACCTTAAAGCATATAGTCAATATCCGACAACTGCTTTAAATGATAAATTGCCAGGAATTCCGATTCAAGATACGGCTAATAATCAATTGACAGAATGGATGAAAGCCTTTGTAAGTGTGTCAAATGATTTGATAAGTGAAGATCCTGAAAATAAGGCGAATAACATGACCATTATATTGAAAGGAGATAATCTGAGTAAGTTTCCTCAATTTAGAAATGTAATATCGGCGTTGACTGATAATATGATTCTTAAGTTCGAAATGGTAACCAATCCTGAAATGGTGCCTGTAGGCTCTGAATTGTGGAGACAAGCACAAAATGCACCTGCTGCTAAGGCAAATGGATAGTAGTCTCCCTGATGATTTAAATTTAATAATATAGTAAAAAAAATATCCTATGGCAGAGATGGATACCTCCTCGCATGACTCGGGGAAGAAAGGGCCGGGTGTAAAAAAAGGGAAAAAGCTTTCTACGCGGGTGGATTTGACCCCGATGGTGGACTTAGGTTTCTTGTTGATTACATTCTTTATGTTTACAACAACGATGAGTCAGCCCAATTCGATGCACCTGAATATGCCTGATGATAAAAAGAATATAGACCCTAATAAGGTAAAGGAATCTGGGGCCATAACAATAATGTTAGGCAAAGACAATCATATCTATTATTATTTTGGGCAAGATTTGAAACCGGATATGTCAAATGTTGAATCGTCTAATTATAAAGACATTAGAAAAGTCCTTTTGGCAAAAAAGGCTTCTACACCGCCTGCTGATTTGTTTGTGATTGTGATGCCGGGTAAAGAAAGTACTTATAAGAATATCATTGATATTTTAGATGAATTTTCAATTGATTTAATCGACACGTATGCATTGGTAAATAAAGTGGATCCTGTATACACAGCAGATATCAGTAAATTAGATTCACTTTCTACTCAATAATATTTCTCAAATTGAACAGGCTCAAGAGCACGTAAAACAAAAGTAAAAATGGATGCAAACAAAATATTAAATTCGAATATTCTCGATATCCTATTTGAAAATAGGAATAAAGAATACGGAGCTTACGATTTGCGGAAAACCTATAACAAACGTATAACAATAGCATTGGTGATTACCGTAGGGGTTGTCCTGTTATTTATTGCATATTTCCTTATATCGAAGAGTAAGATAGATGCAGCTCCCGCAAAAATTATGGTAAAGGATGTGACAATAGAAAACTATAAAAAGCCACCGCCACCAAAAAAGGCGCCGCCACCGCCGCCGCCACCAAAGGCTGCGCCGCCTAAGATCGAGATGAAGAAATTCACTATTCCAAAAATTGTGAAAGATAATGAGGTAAAACCTGAAGATAAGCCACCTAAGCAGGATGAGAAAATCACGATAGGCCCGGTTACGCAACATGGTTTAAAAATGAATGGTCTTGCTGCGCCGCCGGAAGTTAAAGGTATTGGTGGGAATGGTAAGGGTCCAGGTGGGACTGGGACTGGAGATTACGAAAAAGAATTTACTTCCGTACAAGTGAAGGCAACCTATCCTGGTGGCCCTGAAGCCTGGCAGAAATATCTAACACGTAATTTACAGAGCCAACTTCCAGCTGAAAACGGTGCTCCAACAGGACAATATGCTGTTACGGTATCTTTCTTGGTAAGTCGGGATGGTACTACTTCAGAAGTGAAAGCCATCAGTGCGCCTAACCCTGATTACGGAACAGCTGCTGAAGCTGTGCGGGTTATCGAAAGAAGTGGTAAGTGGAATCCAGCGATACAGAATGGTCGCCAAGTGACGTATAGACAAACTCAGAAAATAATATTCAGTGTAACCGAATAGGTAATTGATTGAGTATTTTACTAAAACGAGTACATCTTATTATTATAAGGGTACTCGTTTTTTATGCCTGTGTGTGCAGAATATGAAATCTAAATGTACATTTGGCAAGGATACCTCCTTATATAATTTTCGAACTATTATTATGGGACAAAATTTCCTGGTAGATAAAATAGAAAAAAGTATTGTTGAACTATTAATGAGTAAGCAGTACAAAGTAGGTGACATCATCCCAAAAGAATTGGAGCTTGTTAATATGCTTGGGGTGAGCAGAACCGTTGTTCGTGAAGCATTCACAAGGCTTCGCATTAAAGGCTTTATAGAGTCGAGAAAAAAACGAGGCACTATTATTAAGAGCCCCAATATAGTTTCCGTTTTGGAACACAGTATGAACCCAAATATAATGGGTGATGCAACATTAAAAGAGATTTTTGAAATGCGGCTTGCGCTAGAAGTGGGGATGTCCGATTTTATTTTTAAACGTGCTAAGGCAGAAGACATTGCTGAGTTAAAAAAAATCACAGCTAAAGAGCCGGTAGACGTAAAGACTGATATTTTTGAAATTGAGCAGGAAATTGCTTTTCATGGTAAGTTATATGAAATTACAGGGAATACGACAATGAAAGACTTTCAAAAAATGTTGCTGCCGATTTTTAATTATGTTCACAATAGTGGGCTGCTTTCAAATAAGACTTCTGAAGTGAGAAATTTTGTTACACATAGAGATTTGGTGGATATTATTGAAAATGGGACTCCTAATAAATTGCGAAAGGCGATGCGGGAGCATTTAAATGCGCATTTTGTACGATCGTTTCGTTAGAGAGTTGTAATTGAATTCGTTTCTTTTTCAATATAAATATTTTGCTTTATGCTTCCACCACAAAGAGATTGGTTCAACCAAAACTTTACCGAAAACAAATATCAAAAATACTTATCCTACATAAAAAAAGATTTCCCGGATGCATTAGATTTTAGAGTGGCCGAAACGCCGGTGTTTGTAGGTAATGCTTTTAAACAGAAAATGTTGTCCGTTTGCGAATCAATTGTAGATAAAATATTAGGCCCAAATTTTAAAGATATTACGCAAAAGGCGATACCGACCCATATAAAAATTGAAACGGAAGAAGGGGTGCCACACTTTTTGATATTTGATTTCGGCGTTTGCGGCAACGGAGTGAACGGGGAGGCTGAACCAATGCTAATTGAAATGCAAGGGTTCCCGACTTTGTTTGCCTATCAATTACATCAATATATGGCTGCAGATGATGCCTATCATCTCCCTGAAGATTTTTCACCATTTTTTAATAACTACAACCAGGAAAAGGCGATACAGCTACTAAAAAGCATCATTATAGGAGATAGTCATTGTGAAAATACGATCTTGCTTGAGATTTTTCCTGAACATCAAAAAACGAGAATAGATTTTGACTACACGAGAAAGTATTTAGGAATAGAAATTGTTTGTGTGACTGATCTTATAAAAGAAGGTCGCTATTTATATTACAAAAAGGACGACCGCTTGATAAAAATTGAACGTATATACAATCGAATAATATTTGATGAATTATATCGTCAAACGCAGGAGGTCCAAGAAAAAGCAAAAGTTCTATTCGGGGATATCAGCGTAAAATGGGTTACCCATCCTAATTGGTTTTATCGTATCAGCAAATACACTTTGCCATTTTTGAATCATCCCAATATTCCGGAGACCTTTTTCTTGAAAGATATAGAGGTACTTCCTCATGACTTGGAGAATTATGTTTTAAAACCATTGTTTTC
>NZ_JBNQGD010000427.1:0-1776 GCF_050436765.1 Arachidicoccus sp.
GCATGACAATAAACATGCTGATGGTGGTTCATTGTGTCACAATTCATAGAGCATTCCCATTTTCCTCGATGAATTGGTTGTCCAGCTATGATCCATTTGTATTCAATATTAGCCATTTGTAAATCTCGCCATTCCTTCTTGGTATAAGTATAAGCAGTGGTGACAATACACTCGACTTCATCTTCATTGTCAGGGTTAGAGATATGCCATTCGATATCACTTTTTGGCTCATCCTTTTCCCAGTCGTAGTACTCAAGTTCCCAACCATTTGGGTTGTTATCGACTTTACCAGTTGCAGGATTAAAAACTTTGTTAAAATATTCTGAATCAGAACCAGCTTCTTGAATTTCTTTTTCTGAAAGAGGAGTTTGAGCTCTTTGTTTGCCTTTTTCTTCTGAAGTGAAGTTTTTAATAACTTCTTCTTTTCCTTCTTCAGACATAGAGCTTTCATCGTAGGTTTCCTTAATATAATTGTTGAGATCTTCAACTGATTCTCGAATTTCATTTATAGCTGCTTGTACTTCTGGTTGATTATAAAAATCTTGATATTCTTCAGTATCGACTGAAGAATCGGAGTATTCGCATACACATTGGATTTCTCCACAACAAGAGTAAGCTATTGGCGATGTTGGAGTTATACTTCTTTTTGGCTTCTTTTTAGGTCGTTCTTCATCAGATTCCGTTTCAGCATCATAAGCATCATCATACTCATCTTCATCTTCTGAAGAGGTATAAAAACAATCATTTTCACCTTCACTTTCTGAAGTATCAGTGCAATTTTCTTCAAGTACTTTGTCTACTGTATGGTCAGATTCGTTATAATTTTCATAAGCCCTTTTTGCGATTTTGTTTCCAATTTCTTGGGCAATGGAGTACATAAATACTTCTTTTGGCTCATTCAAACGAGAGAGAGCATCGGCGTTTGCGTTAGCTTTTCCAGGTCGATGTTTGATTTCAAAATCGTATTGCTGCAACTTCATGATCCATCGAGCACGACGTCCTTCTGGCATTTTGGCTGTATGAAGCCATTTCAAAGCAGAGTGGTCAGTAATCACTGTAAAAGGTTTGGAAATTAAATAATGTCTAAAATATTCAATGCCCCATACAACAGCGAGGCATTCTTGGTCTGTTATTGAGTAATTTCCTTCAGCCTTTGTGAGAGATCTGCTAGCATAGGCGATAACATGGTCCTTTTCGTCATCTCCAATTTGTGCAAGGACAGCACCAAGTCCAGTGCCGGAGGCATCAGTGTAAAGAATAAATGGTTTGTCAAAATCTGGATGAGCAAGGATGGGAGCTTTGCACATTCGTTCTTTCAGGAAATCAAAAGCTTTTTGTTGCTTATTTGTCCAGATAAAATCAGCATCCTTCTGAAGTAAGGAGTTAAGTGGACTTGCATGTTTCGAGAAATCTTTGATAAATTTTCGGTAGTAGGAGAACAGTCCTAATGCACCACGAAGTTCCGTAAGATTTGTAGGGACTGGGAAATTTTTAACTTTTTCGACCTTCTTGGGGTCGGGTTTAAGACCATCTCGACCAACGATGTGTCCTAAATATTCTATATTGGGGTGACAAAAATAGCACTTTTTAAGGTTAATTTTAAATTTAGCTTCTCTCAACGTATTAAACACTTGTCCCAAGTGATCAATATGCTGTTCAAATGATCCGGTTGAATAAATAATTATATCGTCCAGATAAACGCAAACGAATTTTCCAATGAAATCCTGTAAAATGTAGTTCATTAATCTTTGAAAGGTGGCAGGAGCATAAGAGAGA
>NZ_JBNQGD010000428.1:0-3376 GCF_050436765.1 Arachidicoccus sp.
TGAAAGTCTTGAAAAGCTTTTGTTGTTTTAAGATCCGGATAGGCTTCAGATACTGCCATCAACTTGCTAAAGGCATTTTGTAACTCTCCTTGAGCCGCTTGATATTTAGCTAAAGTTGCGGGGTCGTTGATATCTACTTTTACGCTTGTTGCTTGCGCACGTGCATTGATAACAGAGGTTAATGTGGATTTTTCAAAATTTGCCGAGCCTTCAATTGTTTTTATAACGCTACTGTATAAATCGGTACGACGTTGGTAATTAGTTTCTACATTACTCCAAACTTGTTGCACTTGTTGATCTTGCTTCACTAGGCCATTGTAGCTATTGCATCCAACGAAACCGAGCACAATTGCAATGATGATGATTATAATTAATCCTTTTTTCATAGTTATATTTTTTGTTTGATAGAAATTATAGCGGCTTCTCAAAAGCGGGCTTGCTATTTGTTTTTAAAATAATAATTTATGCCAAAATACTCTTTTTTTTATAAACTATCTTGTAGGGGAAGAATTTTTCGGTAAATGACTTCTAAAAAATTGGTAAATAGTAATTTAATCAAAAATAATAAAATAGAAATTCCGATTCTTCCTCTAATTTTGGGCTAAAGAATAAATGTTATCATGCTTAGTTTAAAAGAACAATTGCTGCTATTGTTTTCTGCGCCATTTTATCTAATAATTATTTCCATTGAAATATTATTGACGAATGTGCGTTTGGGCAAAAAAACATACACCGTCAAAGATACTGCTACAAATATTTTCCTTACACTTCTCAATGCAAGTATTGATTTTGGTTTTAAATTGATTTCAATTTTGGTATTGACTTTGGTTTTTTTGAAGAGTCCATTCGAAGATTGGAAAATTGGATTTAGTTATTGGTTGGCCTTGTTAATTGCGGAAGATTTCGCCTATTATTGGTTGCATAGATTTGATCACGAAGTACGCTTTTTTTGGGCAGTGCATGTAACCCACCACAGCTCTCCTCATTTTAATTTTACTACAGGCTTTCGTTCATCAGTCTTTGAGCCTTTGTATAGGTTTGTATATTTTATTCCTTTGGCGTGGTTTGGGTTTAAGCCTATAGATATTGTATTTATGTACTCCGCTACACAAATTTGGGGCACACTTGTACATACGGAGATTATAGGAAAACTTGGATGGCTTGAAAAAATATTTGTTACGCCATCACATCACAGGGTTCATCATGCCTGTAACCCGAAATATTTGGATAAGAATATGGGCATGTTTTTAATTATTTGGGATAAGCTTTTTGGCACTTTTCAAGAAGAACTACCGGAGCAAGAATATGGTCCTATACATTATGGATTAACAAAAAACTTAGAAGAACCAAATATTATTCAATTGCTTTTTCATGAATGGAGGCAAATATGGAAGGACGCTACTACAGAAGGTTTGACTTTCAGTGAAAGATTCAATTATATTTTCGGTCCTCCAGGATATAGCCACGATGGCAGTAGAAAAACAAGTGAGGAAATGAAGGAAGAAGAACAAATATTATTAGGCGAAATAGAGGTATCCTTACTAGAATCAAAAATGGTTTCTACAGAGTTGTAGAAACCGTTTTCGGTAGAATCTTCTGGTTAAAGATAGGATTGAATTTTATTTTTTAAATCTTTGATAGCAATTCTTTCTTGTTGCATTGTATCACGATGACGCAAAGTAACTGTCTCATCTTCTTTACTTTGATGATCGATGGTAATACAAAAGGGGGTACCTATAGCATCCTGTCTGCGATATCGTTTGCCAATTGCATCTTTTTCTTCATAAAAACACTTGAAACGCTGTCTGCAATCATTAAATATTTTTGTTGCTAAATCTGGTAACCCGTCTTTTTTTGTGAGCGGAAATATAGCTAATTTGATTGGTGCGATTTTAGGAGAGATATGCAATACTATGCGAGAATCTGTTGTTCCATCTTCTTTTTGTAAGGTTTCCTCTTCATAGCTATTGGAAAGTATCGCTAGAAACATCCTATCTAAGCCGATGGATGTTTCTACTACGAATGGAATATAATGTTGATTGATTTCCGTATCAAAATAGGAGATTTTTTTACCACTAAATTCCTGATGTCTTTTTAGATCAAAGTCGGTACGAGAATGAATGCCTTCCAATTCTTTAAAACCAAAGGGGAAATCAAACTCAATATCAACAGCAGCATTGGCGTAATGAGCTAATTTAACATGGTCGTGAAAGCGTAATTTTTCTTTAGGCGAGCCCAAACTTAAATGCCATTCAAGACGTATTTGTTTCCATTTTTCGTACCATTCTAATTCAGTTCCTGGTCTACAAAAAAACTGCATTTCCATTTGTTCAAATTCCCGCATCCGGAAGATAAACTGCCTTGCTACGATCTCGTTACGAAAAGCTTTTCCCGTTTGAGCAATGCCAAATGGTATTTTCATCCGTGCGGATTTTTGCACATTTAGAAAATTCACAAAAATGCCTTGAGCTGTCTCTGGCCTTAAATAAATAGTATTCGTTTCTTCCGATACGGACCCAAGTTGGGTATTAAACATCAGATTGAATTGACGGATATCTGTCCAATTAGCTGTTTTGCTAATGCTGCAAACGATCTTGTTATCGTCCAACAATTGTTTGAGAGCCACATAATCTTCTTTTGCCAATAGTTCATCCATTGTTTTAAGTAAAGCATCAGCTTCGGCTTGTTTACCCGTTTGCACTAATTTTTCTGCGTGTGCTTCAAACAAATGATCTACACGATAGCGTTTTTTACTATCTTTATTGTCAATCATAGGATCGCTGAAACTATCAATGTGTCCGCTTGCCTTCCAAGTTGTAGGGTGCATAAATATTGCAGCATCAATGCCAACAATATTATCACTAAGTTGAGTCATCGATCTCCACCAATAATCGCGAATATTCTTTTTCAACTCGCTGCCATAAGGGCCGTAGTCGTATACTGCGCTCAGCCCGTCATAAATTTCACTGCTTGGGAATATAAATCCATATTCTTTTGCGTGCGCTATAATTGCTTGAAAATTATTCTCTCTTTGTGTACTCATAAGGCAAATATAAAAAAGACAATTTAAGTTTTCAGATTATTTTAAAATCTGGACTTAAATTGTCGCTATTAGTGAACTAGCATTTGTGAAGAAATTTGTTTTACAATCCTTTTATTAGGAAAAAACTTTGTCTTCATAAACCGTATTAGGTGCATTGTTTAAAAAATTGGAGATATAATCGTCGGGAGTTTGAAGTTCCATTTTTTCCAGTTCTTGTATTCTCTTCCTTTCTTTTTCTGCCAATTTTTTATTTCTAATTTTTATTGCTACATACATAAGAACGCTTGCTAAAAAGGTACTAGCGAAAATAGAAATAGTGGGGGCTACCTGCCC
>NZ_JBNQGD010000429.1:0-22430 GCF_050436765.1 Arachidicoccus sp.
CTTCGTTTGTAGATAGGGCAATGGGCTTAAAGGGCTTCTGGTCAATACGGACTCGTTGGCTAAATTCATGAAAGAAATATTATCAGCAAGCTTAATATTCTGTGTATTCGAGGAATTGGAATTTTCAATGCGAAAATTAAACTGCATTTTACTAATTTGACCTATTTTAGTAGTAACTAAAATTACTCCATTAGCACCACGGGCTCCATATACTGAAGTGGCAGTGGCATCTTTTAAGATAGAAAATCCAGAAATATCGTCTGGTTGAAGACGTGCTAAATCCGTAGGAGATGATTCAATACCATCAATTAGAATTAATGGATCGACTTTACCTGTACCAAATGTTCCTACTCCTCTGATAAAAAAGGAGGCATTGTCTTTTCCCGGCTCGCCGCTCCTTTGAAAGGCAATCATTCCGGCAACCTTCCCAGCAAGCATTGTTGTGAGATTACTTGTAGGACCTTTCAACTCTTTAGGATCAACTGATGTAATCGCACTAATCAATGTAGATTTTTTCTGTTTACCATATCCAACAAGTACAACATCTGCCAAATTATCATTTGATGTTGCTTTCAAAACAATGTTTACATTATAAATACCATTGGCATTGGAGGCTTTAGTGTTAGGATTAATATCCTGTACCACGTAGCCGATAAAAGAGAATTCTAATGTACTATCTTTGGGGGAATGAATTTCGAAGTAACCTGAAGTATTTGACATTGTGCCAATAGTCGTGTTTTTTACTTTGACACTTACGCCAGACATAAGCCCCCCCTCGCTGTTCTTTATAAACCCTTTTACGACGATATCTTGTCCGAAGGCATAGCTAATTGTCAATAATACAATTATTAAACATTGTAAAAGGATATTGAATGATTTTTTTTTCATATTTGATTATCGCAGTTTTGAGTTTAGAGATGAATTAGGAAATAAAATTTGACAAACGTCTTCTATTTGTTTTCTTTTTAAAAGGAGTAATCCTGTAGTTTTTTAAGAAGAAATCATGAATGGTAAAATCATAAGCATGGGTCTAAATGGTAAAATTTTTCGTTTAATTCGTTAATTATTCTACAAAAGAATGATAAAAAAGCCGATAGATTAGGGGGTAAAACGATAATATATAGGGGTTATTTTGGTATTGTTTAACATTTGTCTCAATTACAATTAAAAAAAGACTAACGCGTTAATCTAACCTTAGATTTAAGGATGCGTTGAAAGGCAATTTGTTTAAAATTATAGGAATTTAGTTAAAATTATAGAAATCGCATTAACATTATGACCGCAGCGGCCCCATTTTTTTTGTAATAATAATAGCATTCTTCACCGGATTTGAAATGAATCAGCAGCCATGTCTGTCAGGCCTATTATTATAAAAATTATTTATCAAATATATTTAGGGACCAATTCTCTTCCCAGGGAATAGCGACCCCTCCCGCAGTTATTTTAATAGGCAAAAACTGATAACGGCTATCCATTAAGTCCTTCGGATTCCATTTATCTCCTACATAAATAAAACAGTTTTTCTTATTGGGCAGAGGGAGAATAAATGCTGGTTGTCCATCAAAAGTTGTTTTACTCTTCTCTCCTTTCATTGGATTGCCCAGCATTTTCCATGGGCCATATAAATTATTTGCAACACATAATGCTGCTTCATTGGGAGCCCAGCCAGTACAAGCACTTGTAATTAAGTAATATTGATGATTGTATTTAAAAATTGCTGGTGCTTCCCGATGTTTTGAGAATAATAAAGAATCTTTTTTTGTAACGTTCAAATAATCATCGGTTAATTGAACGATACGCATGTCGTAGTTATCTCTGGAAGAATATATTTCGTAAGCCTTGCCATCATCATCTTTATAAATAGTCATATCACGCGACATATTTCCATTGGGCCTAAAACTGCGCACATATTTATATGGTCCTAGGATATGATTACTTTCTGCAACACCTACTTCTGCTGCATTGTAGCCTCTGCCTCTAATTTCTAAATGAAACCAAAGCACAAACTTCTTTGTCTTTTTGTTATAAATAACTTTTGGCCGCTCCATAATCCCACCTTCAGCGATAGGACTTGTGGCATCTTTTGATTGTTCAAATACGACGCCTTTATACTGCCAATTATACAAGTCCTTTGAAGTGTAAACAGTAATTCCCTGTGACTGATGATCCCCTCTTTTTTCCCCAAACCAATAATAAATATGTTTGAAATAAAGGATAGTCCCTCCATGAGCATTTATTAAATTACCTTCGGTATCATACCAAAGTTGACCAACTTTGAAAGAAGTATTTTTCTGCTTTTTAAGTTGCGCATGAGATACATTTATCGTTATCGCAATGGCCAACAAGAGGCTGAATTGTTTAAGTTTCATAAGCCATATTTTCTATTCAAAATCGATATTCCAATACCTGAATTAATTGCGGCTCTAATGTAGATATTCCTTCGCCGTCGGCCTGCTCTACTCTTTGTACGAAAATGTCTAATCTATTTTTTCGCTTCCATAAATCAACATCAAAAGTAGGCTCCCAAGATTTTAAATTGTCATGGTAAATATCTTTTGTTTGCCAATTATTTCCTTTAAAGACATCCTTATTTAATGCTAAAGAAACCCTATTGGACCTTTCTTTATCTCGATAAAGAATACCCACTATTTCTTTTCCTTGTTTTTCTTTACAGATGATTTGAGGCCTTGATATAGGAATCTGTTTTGTACCCATTCCTGAAAGGCTAAAATTGGTATGCCTTAATTGTAGCGTTTGCGTAACCCATTTGTCATTTTTTAAAAATATCAGATGATATTGAGGCACATTAGCGCCTTTGTCTTTCCAGTAAGTAGCGATAAAAGGTATACCTGATTTATCGGCTGTCATTGAAGTTTGGTTGATTAATTCGCTATTTTCCGGAATGTGACAAGCATATTCTGCCGAAGCTTTCGTAATGGGTAAATCATATTTTTCTCCATCTGACTTTTGCCAAGTAATGCCTCCATCTTTTGAAACGGCATAACACAAGTCGTGATTACTGGCAACATCAGCACTTTCACGCCAAACCCAAGAGATGTGAATATAACCCTTTGCATCAACAAATGTTTGCCAATAGGCGCTGCGCTGTCCTTCGCCATCAATCAAATTATTATAAAGCTGTGTCCACTTTTTATATTTTAATTCATATTTATTGATGACTAAATTACCTTGACCCGACTGTCCATTTCGATAAAAAAACAATAAATCACCATTTGCTAATCTGTAAAATTCTGGATAAGTGACCCGCTTCTCTAAGTTGCCGGACATTGATATTTTACTGCCGAATTCCAATGAACCAGGAGCAATTCCTTTGGCATAATTCAGCGGACTATTATGTTCATCCCAAGCTAGATGTAAATAGCCATCGCCATCGACCTCAATACAGATGCAACGATGCGCATCAGAGGCATCTCCTTTAAATTTTGTTCGATGAAGATTCCATTTAGAAGCGTTAATTCTTCGTTTCCCAACGACTACATTTTGCTGTTCATCGTAATAGGCAATGTATTGCCAATGCTTAAAAGTTGCCAATGAATTTTTCCTGAAGATTACCGTGTTGACGGAGTTGTGTGCCCAGCCTTTAGCAACCGGAATCAGTTTTTGCGCATTTGCATTTGTGTAAAAAAGCAATGCGATAAATAAAGGACCCCAATACTTATTTCTTTTGATAAACTCTAACATAATCTATTTCGTATTTGGAAGGAAACGGAGTTTGTGATAGATCTCCACCATTGTCTCCGCCCAATGCTAAATTTAATAAAATATATTGTGGTTGCCTAAATGGATTTACACCATTTGCGTTTACCAGGCTATCGACTGGTATGCTATTCATCAAGAAATCATCTACATACAAACTTATTTTCTGAGCTGTCCAATCCATCCGCCAGATATGGAAATGCTTACTCCAGTTTTTTTGCTTAAAAAAATTAATAGCTCTTTTATTGCTATACCATTTTGCTACATTTTGTGTTTGGGTGCCACAAGCAATATTTGCTAATAGATGGTGCCGATAAAACTCCATAATATCGATCTCTCCACTAGAGGGCCATTGGCCTTTTACACCCAATGTCCAGAAAGCGGGCCAAAGTCCTAAGCTCGTATCAATTTTTGCCCTCATGACAAACCGCCCATACTTCCAGGTTTTATGACCACGTGTATTAAGACTCGCCGACGTATAATTTATCCATTCTCTATTCGCTTTCCAGCTTTTATTTCCAAGTTTATAATGAGGGTTTTTCCGGTGTGCTTTCTTAGCCTCTATCATCAACTTCCCATTTTTGCAGTAAGCATTTTGAGGCTGATACCATTGAGCTTCATGATTGCGCACAAAGCCATGTTCAAACTGCCATACGGTCGAATCGGGCTGGCCGTTATTGTTGAACTCATCCGACCAAACAAGTTGATATGCTTTTTTTTGACTATTGGCAAAGGGCAAAACGCCCAAGAGAAAGAACAGGAAAATAAAGAGTCTTTTGTTTAGCATAAAAAGATAAACATCGAGAAACGCCGCCTTACAAGCGCTTCTCGACTTTGAAAAATATTAATTATAACCGGGATTTTGCTCTAATACCGCATCTTTATTCAATTGTATTTCACTTAGTGGAATTGGTAGCAGCAAATTGGTATTGGTTAGCCCGGAAATTGGATGTTGTGCGTCATTAGCATTTAACTGCATCGCTCTTTTGACCAAAGTCCCGGTACGCATAAGGGTTTCTCTTCTGTTTTCTTCGCCCAGCAACTCCCTCGCTCTTTCATCCAATATAAAATTCAGTGTAATGTCTGAAGCAGACACTTTTCCTTCTGTAGGATAGTTTGCAAAAGCTCTTTGACGTAACACATTTATACTATTTGCCGCATCTTGTAACTTGCCTTGATCAAATTGAGCTTCCGCTTGAAGCAAATAGGTTTCTCCTAATCTCATAAGAATAAAATCTTTAATCATTGCATAACCAAAGACGTCATTGGGGTCGAATTGGCCCCATTTTGTTGTGCAGGGGCATATCTTATACAATGTGTCAGGACCAGTATAAGGAACCTGCTGGCCAAATTTGGGGCTTGTAGGGTTGTTATAATAATATTTTCTACGAATATTATAGGGAGAATTTCTGATATCGCCAGGCTGGTACAGGTCATAAAGTACCCAATTACTTAATCGTAACCTGGCAATTCCCCTGCCTCCTAAAGAATCACAAATGACCATTCCAGCAATATTATAATATGCTGAGGTCCACACGCGTCTTTGCTGCGGATTGTCTGTAATGCCGCCAACAACTGTACTTGGATTTTCTTCTTCCAGGACCCAAATAGCTTCGGTATTACCTTGAGCTCTTCTTTCATTTCCGTAATGAAACATATCCGAATAATAATCACCAGGCAGATTAGATACAACGCCATATCTATGATTAATCAAACTAAACTTACCGCTATTGATGATAGCTTGGGTTTGTATTTCGGCAGAATCTGCTTTTCCAATTCTTAAATAAGCTTTTGCCAAAAGTTGCATCGCCATATATTTATTGGCACGTCCATACAATTTGCCCTTGGAATTTGAAGGCATAGCCTCAATATCAGGTAAATGTGTCGCCGCAAAATTCAGGTCGGAAGTAATAAGATTATTTACTTGATCGAGTGGTGCTCTAGTAAAATTAGTTTGGGGACCGCTAACCGCATGTTCCACCAATGGCACACTCCCAAAAAGTGTCGCCAATTCATTATAGGCATATGCCCTGAAGAATTTTGCTTCCGCGTCGACTGAGTTTTTATCTGATTGTGAAACAGAAGTAAGATTAGAACTTTCGACATTATCAATGATAACATTTGTAAGATTTACCATTTGATAGTTGAGCGTCCAAATATGATTTGCTGCGACATCCGTTGAGGTTAACGTGCTATAATTATAATAGGGTATTTCAACGCCTTCCTGGCTTGCCGTTGCATTGGCAATATCGGTGCCAACCGCCCAGACACTGGGCCACCCTTGATGGGATGACCAAGAATAATAATTACTCAATTGATTATACAGACCTACTAAAGCCGCGTCAAAACCTAGTGAATCCGTAAGTGTAACAGGTGTATAAGATGAGTATGGCGTCTCATTGAGATAGCTTTTCTTACAAGAAAAACTTGTAAGACAGATAAGTGCCAATATAAAAATGGATATATACTTTTTCATTTCAAATATTTTTAGAATGATTATTTCAATGATATATTCAGGCCAAATACATAAGAGCGGGTTAATGGGTAATTGTTTGTCCAGTCTCCTGAACCTCTTGAAGAATAATTATCTTCTGGGTCCCAGCCTATCCATTTAGTATCGGTATATAGATTCTTACCTGTAGCATAAATTGTTAATCCGGCTAATCCTAAATGGTCAAGAATCTTTTGAGAAAAAACATAACTCAGGGTAACATCTTTCAATCTAGTGTAACTTGCATTTCTCGCCCAACCGTAGCCTCTGGTATTATTATAGGCCAATGAAGGAAAGTCATTATTACTATTTGTTGGCGTCCAATATCCAATTACTGCAGGCGTATTTCTTCTGCCTGATTCATCCGCATAAGTTAAATCGGGATCATTTTTCATAGCGCCTTGAACTGTTTGAATGAAAATATTCAAATTAAAGTTCTTGTAATGGAAAGTGTTGGTAATTCCACCAGTCCATTTAGGGCTGGTTTGGCCTAAAATCTCTCTATCATCGGCGGTAATTTGGTGGTCTCCATTTAAATCAACAAATTTCAAATCGCCAGCTTTTGCAGTAGGGTCCACCTGAGAAGGATCCTCCCCCGTTTGCCATACGCCCAGCATTTTATAATCATAAATTACTCCGATCGGCTTTCCAATAAACCATCTGTTACCTATATCATCTTTGCCATCACCATATAATTCAACGATTCTATTGCGATTGGTGGAGAAAACGACTGAAGTTTCCCATTTAAATAAACCATTAGTAATGTTCTGCGAGCTGAGGCTAAGTTCTAATCCCTGATTTTTTGTTTTACCAATATTATCCAACACAGATGAATAACCAGTAATAATAGGTATACTTCTTTTTAAGATCAACCCATACGTGTTATTCTTATAGGCATCAATGGTGCCGGAAATTCTATTGTTTAACAATGAGAAATCCAAACCCAGGTTAAATGTTTTTGTGCTTTCCCAATGTAAATTAGCATTTCCCAAATTTCCAGCTAACACACCAATTGTACTCACCCCATTGAACGGATAACGGACAGAGTTATCTGTTGTAATGGTTTGATAGACTTCAATACCTTCGTTACCTGTTTTACCGTAAGAGGCTCTCAGCTTTAAGTTATTTACAAAAGATACATTTTTCATGAAATTCTCCCTGCTAATATTCCAGCCAAAAGCGGCTGAAGGAAATAGTCCATACTTATTGGTATTTGCGCCCATGACAGATGCGCCGTCTCGACGAGCTGTTAAAGAAAGTAAATAACGACTGTCGTAATTGTAATTTATTCTTCCCATTTGTGAATTGGACCCATAACGATTACTATAAGAACTGCTTGTTTGCGTTGCGCCTGCACCCAAATTATTAAAAGAAATAATATCGTTGACAAAGCCTTTTGCCCCAGCCGTAGCAGTAATGTAAAGGCGTTGTTGTGCACTATATAATCCAGTAAAGTCTATATGGTGTTTTCCCCAATCTTTATCATAATATAATAAATTCTCTATCGTGTAATTATTGGTGTGCGCATTTGTTATACTTGCTGTGCCTAACATATCATTATCTGCACGGCCGGTATAACTTGCCGATCTTTCGGGCAAGTAAATATAACCGGCATTTAATCTATATTTCAGCCCTTTTAATACACCTGGAAAGGTGACCTCGGCATAAGCATTTCCATTGATGCTTACATTTCTGTTGATCTGTTGTGTTGTAAGACCTAATAAAGGATTTGTGTATAACAGCTCGGGATACATGGGGTAAATAGAATAAGTGCCATCTGCATTGTATTCATTTCCGTATGGACTCATAGCGGTCGCCAATAACAGATTGGCACGCCCTCCGTCATAATTGTTCGAAGTCAAGAAAGAAGACATTCCAATTTTGAGGAAATTGGTAATAGTAATATCCAGATTTGATCGAATATTTACTCGTTTATATTGATAACCTTTGATAACCCCTTTTTGATCCATGTATTCTCCACCAACATAGTATTTTACATTATCTGATCCCCCGGAAACCGTTAGGTTATGGTCCTGCATGATACCTGTTTGGGTTACTTGTTTAACCCAATCAATTGTTTTACCATTATTATAATTAGGTAGCTCTGAATAATTGGGAACAGGGCTTGTTTGCGTCTGTCCGGTGGCGGACAAATAATCCGCATATTTTTGGATGTATTGGGCCGCAGATCTAGGAGTTAAAATATGTGCAATATTCTCCACACCGGTGTAACCGTTATAGCTAAGTTGAGGCTTTCCCATTTTGCCCCGTTTGGTTGTTATCAAAATAACACCATTAGAACCCCTTACTCCATAAATAGCCGTAGCTGATGCATCTTTTAATACCTGAATCGATTCAATATCATTTGGATTTATGTCATTTAAATTCCCGCCTTGGGTTTGAATAAGCGGAATTCCATCTACGACAATATACGGCCCGGTACCGGCACCGATAGAATTTTGTCCACGAATCATAATATCGGGTTGCTTACCGGGTACGCTAGAAGTGCTGCTAATAGTTAGTCCTGGTACACTACCTTCAACCGACTGCATAACATTTGTTGAGGGTATCTGCGTTAATCTGCCTTTAGGCACGGAGGAAATAGCCCCCGTTACATCTGTTTTCTTTTGTGTTCCGTAACCGACTACAATTACAGCATTTAATGAATTAGCCTTACTGCTTTTCAAGATAATTTTTAAATTGGTTTGGTTACCTACGACAAGATTTTGGCTTTCATAGCCAATAAACGAGAAAATCAGAGTAGCCGCAGTTGGTGCAGTAATTTCAAAAGCACCGTTTGTGTTTGTTAATGTCCCCGTTTTAGTTCCTGCAAGCAAAACTGAAACATTTGATAAAGGCTCCCCTTTTTCATTAACCACGGTTCCTTTTACAACTAATTTGTTTTGCCCCATAACTGGAACTGCCAAAATAAAAAAGAACATAAAAAGCAGAAGAAATGTAGCGAGTAACACCTTTGGTTTCCCATTTCCATATTTGGGAGAAATAAAGTTATGTCTCATCGGATTAATTAATTGAGTGTTTGTTAACAAATATTTTACAGAATTCACGCCTTTCCAAGTTGGTCTATTTTTTAAATTTAACTTTGACATTTTGGTTCCTTACATTACCTATTGTAACCATATTTACTATTGATTAATGATATTAAATGTACAATATACTATTTATGGAAGCAACCCACTTACATACAATTGTTAGTGCAAATTACCCTTTAATTTTCTCTATCTACGGGGACAAAACGGTATAAAAAGGGGTCTTTTTAGGATTTATTAGCATTTTGACTGCATTGTATTAACAATTTTTCCTACTCGTCTGTTTTGGTATAAATTCCAATAAATCAGAAAGAAATATTTAATATACTCCGGTAAAACGATGGTAGGCAGCGGTTTATTGGGAAGCGGTATTTTGTACGCGGGGTGTTTGTTTTGTCATGACTTTTCTTATTAAATCTAAAATGTCGGCTATAAAAGGGCAGGAAACGGATTAATTGACATTTATTTTTAGAATTCATTGACACTTTGACTTCATTTCATTAACATTTTCCTCTTTTACTATAAAAAAGAGGGGAATCGGAACAAAACCCGAATACAATTATTTAATTAATTTAATGAATGATCGCGCGTAGTATTTTGGCTACTCCATATTTTCTTAGAGGTCCAATCTTTGTCATTTCCTTGCCAGAAGGTATCTGATGTGGGCAAACCTAACATCAAGAAGGCTTCGGAACACAGGTAAAGGCTGCCTGTAGAAATATATTCTTCACCCATATTTGGTTGGTGACCATATACCCCTATTTGCAACCAGTTATCCTTATCGAAAGTTCCTTTTGCATTTATTTGGTTTTTTATCACCGCGTATAAAGCGGCCCGAACTTGCCGTGGTTGTAGTGGCTTAGGTAATTGCTTCCATAGAGCGATCTGTGATAGTAGTTGGAAAGCGCCAAAACGATAAGTAGAAGAACGTCCAACAACAGGATAAGTGCCAATGGGAGAAATCATCATCTCCTGGATCTCTGCGTAACGCCTCGCACGTTTCAAAACTGTTTGATATTTAATCTTTAGATCTTCATCGGCAACCTGTTTGGCACTATCGGTCTCTATAATGGCTTTTAATACATCGAGCAGCATGGGCTGTATGACATAGCTATTGTAGTAATCCCAATGAAAAACCTGTCCATCCCCATAAGTACCATCACCCTTATAATAACTCAGGCATTTGTCAATATAGGCAATTGTTTCTTCGCGATGAAATGTTCCAGCGAATTTGTATAAAGCTGCTTCAACTGTAGCACTAAACATGACCCAGTTATTTTGAAAATGGGTTGTTGAACTACATTTTTCTAAAGCGGCAATAATATTTGCCTTTGTTTCAGGGTTCAAAGGATACCAGAGTTCGTTAGGGGCCCGCAGTAGACCCTGGGCCAAAAATGCTGCATCAACTATGGGTTGACCGTTAGAACTAAAATTCATATAATCGGCTCCTGTAGAGTCTGTAGCATTGTATAAACATTTTCTCGCCAAAGCAATATATTTACCTCTAAGTCTGCCTTCCTGCGTATGATCGGGACCTAGTTCTAGCCAGGGTGCCATGCCTGATAACAAGCGGCCAAAGGCCTCCAAATGGGTGTAGCGCTCTCTATGATTTCCGGAAGATTCTACCGGCATTGTTTTGTGTAACTCATTTTTACTGAGCGCTACTAAAACGGGATTTGCAATTTTGCTTAATGTCTCTACAAGAAAGGATCTTTCTTTAATTCCTTGATTGCTATTCTCTGCTATAGGCTGAGCATGGCAAAGTACGGCTATCAATAAAAGCGTAAGAACTAAGTAAATTCGTTTCATAAAACTTTGATTTATTTTACTTCAAACAATATTGCTTCCATAGCATATTTTGCTAACGAAGTTATGTGAAAGCTACCATCCCCTCACGGATCTTTAGCTTGCGAGATCTAAGTCGCAAGATGGTTTGGTTCACAGAAAAACATGATGGGATTTGAATGAAAATGGCTTTGCTACCATTACTGTTGATTTGCTTCTTTTTTCTCCAAATCTTTATAATATGCTTGAAGGATATAAAATGCTTCTTTTTTATTGCCTTTATTATCAAACAGTCCTTTGCGGTTCCAGCCTTCCTGATAGATTGGATTATTCCTTCTGGGAGATCTAAAATCGGCCAAAACCCAAGGGGACATACCCACCCAGTTTTTAGGCATACGTTGTAGCATGGCTATTTGTTCTCTATAGTACCAAGCCTGATATTGTTCACTGAATCTGGTAAGAGAATCCGCATGAAAACCGTATTTTGCGCCTGCACCGGTCTCACTAATAAATAAAGGCTTGTCATATATAGTGGACCAATTAGTCGTTCTGCATTTATCGGGAGAACCTCCATACCAACCTAAATATTCATTAAAAGCGACCAGATCTACATAAGCTCCCAAGGGATCATTTATTACATTCAATTTTTTGCCCGAATCATAATTTACTTCCAAGGCGGCAGAAACCATTCTAGTATTATCCATTTGATGCGCTTTATTGATAAGTGCATGCATAAAATTAGTTCTCGTAGGACTTACAGGTGTTTCATTGCCTACTGACCAAATAATAACGCTCGCGCGATTATGGTCTCTGGTAATCATCGTCTCCAATTGACTCTGGGCATTTTCATAAACAGATTTATTGCCAAAATCAATCGTCCAATAGACAGGAATTTCCGACCAAACCAATATGCCTAAAGAATCAGCCAGCCTGGTCATCGTTTCGTCGTGTGGATAATGGACCAAGCGCACCATATTGCAATCTAATTCTTTGGCTTGATGCAATAAATAAGCCGCGTCTTGTTGGCTATATGCCCTTCTCTGCTCTTGTGGAATTTCTTCGTGAATACTAATGCCACGCATAAAAAGCGGTTTACCATTAAGCAGCACTTGTTTTTTATATGCCTCAATAGTTCTAAACCCAATCTTGTCAGTTATTGAGCTATTTTGAGTACCTATGATTACTTTATAGAGTTTGGGCTGCTTGGGGGACCACAGCTGTATGTGGGGCAAAGTAAAATTGACGGTTAATGTTTGTCCGGTAGTTGAGAATTCCTTTTTAAAATTCAACTCGGGAATTTCAATCGATATTTTTTCTTGGGCGGCGGGCACTTTATTCAACTTTATCCATCCGATAACTTCTGCATTTTTTGTCGCAGGAGCACTTCCGGCCGCTGCTCTCTTAAGATGAATAAAATAATCTCTAATAAATAAATTAGGTAGCTCCACTAAAGAAACATTGCGCGTAATGCCACCATAATTCCACCAATCGGTATTGAGTGTAGGAACATCGTCTTTATGACGGTTATTATTGACCCTGACAACCAAATAATTATTTTTTGACTTGAGCAAGCCTTTGGGAATTTCAAAATTAAAAGGGGTAAAGCCACCAATGTGCATCCCCAATTTCTTTCCATTAAGATAAACATCTGCCCGATAATTAACTGCCCCAAAATAGAGATAAACATGCGTGTCGGCCGGCTTTGTATTATAATCAAAAGATTTTTTGTACCATACGGTACCTTCGTAGTATTGAAACTTTGGGTATTGATGATTCCAATCCCCTGGCACTTGCAATGTGTATTTGTCGCTATAGCCAAATTCTTTCATATCCGATTTGCCGGCTGGAATATCTGATGACCAGTAAGCAGACGGATTGTTTTGAGCTAATTCTTTGTACCGGTAATCATAGAAACCTGTTTCATAGGGATCCATAATATACTGCCAACTGCCATTAAGACTAATAATCTCCCGACCGGGAATATTGGTAATTAAACTGTCCTGCGACCGAGCTGAGATAGCAAGGCAAAAACAGAAAAACAAAACAGGTAAACTTCTTTTCAGATAAAACATATATGATATTGCTTAAATAAATTAACGTTGAACATGGCATTTTGAATCGTTGTGTATAGATCCAATAAACAAATGTCTGTGCAAATTAGGACATATTTGTATTAGTTATAGGGTGCATTTTAGTAATATAAAGGTACATTTTAGTATAATCGGTCCATAATTGTAAAAACCATTGATTCACTAATGCTACTAATTTGAATGGGGAGCAAAAAGAATAAAGCCATCGCAAAATCAATAATGGCCCCTTTCAATTATAAAGAATAAGAATCTTGAAATGGCTTTCTATATTTTTTAATGTAATTAGATGGCGTCATGCCAAAGGTTTTCTGGAACTGGGTACGAAAATATTTTACATCTCCAAACCCAACTGTCAAAGCTGTTTCACTAACATTATTATTTGTGTTGATAAACATCTCGGCCGCTTTTCTTAAGCGGACAAACCTTACAAATCCATTTGCAGAATATCCGGATATATAGTGGATTTTCTTATATAGTTTGGAGTGACTCATACACATTTCATCTGCTAATATCTTTATATCGAACTCGGTATTATCTAAATTCTCTTCGACTATTTCAATACATTTGTCTAAGAAGGCTTTATCTTCCGGTGAAATGTTTTGACTATTCTCTTGTAGGGTTATTTCGTTGTAAAAATACTTTTGTAAATTATTTTTGGTGTTAAGCAGGTTATTTACGCGCGCGATCAAAAATTCCTTTTCAAAAGGTTTGGTAATATAATCATCCGCGCCAGATTCTACACATCTCAATTTTATTTCAGCGGAGACTTCTGCAGTAAGTATGATTATTGGAATATGATTTAGATTTCTATCGCTTTTAATTTGCTGACATAATTCATCTCCATATATTTTCGGCATTATAAGATCCAAAATTACAAGGTCAGGGTGCCGTTTCTTTATAACATCAAGTGCTGTTTTGCCATTATCACATTGAATGACGTTGTAATCTTTACTAAATAAGCTAAACACATAATTTCTAATTTCTGCATTATCATCTGCAATTAAAATCGTCTTCTTATCTGATATTATTTTATCTTGGAAATTTTCCGGTTTCGGATTAGCATTTACTGGAGGTTCTTCAAAGTTTGAATCCTCCTGATCAATTATTTCCTCTACCAAACCTTTCTCATGGTATTCACTTTCAATTATTTCTATTCCTTTAAAATGGTCTTTGCCCTTCAAAAGCTCGATTGTGAACGTAGTCCCTTTTTTCCTTTGACTTTTGTAATTGATTATTCCATGATGGCGTTCAATAAAATTTTTAACCAAAAATAGCCCAATGCCAAACCCCGTTTTAGTGGTACTTTCCAAAGAATGTATTTGATAATATTTTTGAAATACTTTTTCCCCGATTTCTTCGGATATACCCTGGCCCGAGTCCGAAATAGTTATAAATACCCTTTGTTCATTTTCTGTGATTTCTACTATTATTTCGCCGTTTTCAGGCGTATATTTCATGGCATTAGAAATTAAATTAAATAAAGCAATTTCTAGCTTTTCAAAGTCGCCATAAATGCTCAGACTTTCATTCTCACATAGGTATGTGTAAGTAATCTTTTTAGTCTTTGCCTGATAAATAAAACTGTCGAAAACATCTTTGCCAATCTCGTATAAATTCAGCTTGCTAATTTTTAGTTCATATTCTTCCACGTCTGCTTTCCTGAATAATAATAACTGACCTACAAGGCTTAACATCCTACGTGAATTCTTATAAGCTATTTGTATTTCTTCCGGTTTTTCGGAACCATCATCCGATTTCATCAACTCTTTTATCGGGTTGATGATAAGGGTGAGCATTGTTCTAAATTCATGGGAGATATTGGTAAAAAAGGAAATTTTTCGTTCATTCATTTCCTTTTCTGCATCGGCATTTATCTTGGTGATTTTCATCTCATAGGCTAATCTAATTTGATTCTGCCTATATCTGAGATATAGATAAACAGCCAATCCAAAAGCAAAAAGATATAAACAATAGGCCCACCAAGAGCGATACCAGGGCGGCAGAACTGTAATGTTTACGACTCTCGCAATACCTTTCGTTCCATCGGCATAAACAGTATTGATAATTAGCTTATAATGGCCTTCATAAAGATGTGAATAGGTTGCGCTGCGTATTGATCCAACTTTGTTCCAACTTTTATCCCAGCCCTTTAAGATATATTCATAAGAAATATCTTCTGCACCTGAATATTCCAAACCCGTATAACTAAAAGAAATATTTGCCTGATCAAAAGGAATCGTTATTGATGGAAAGTTAACCGGGGTATAATTCTGGGGTAAATAATTCGTATTTTGTATCGGGGTGTTATTTATTTTGAAATCGGTTAATAATAAAGGAACTTTTTTATAAGCCTTTTTTATGCTGCCGGGATTAAATATATTAAAACCATTAATGCCTCCAAAAAGCAATTCGCCGTCACGTAGTTTAAGCGCAGCATTATAACCGAATTGATTGCTTTGAAGTCCATCATTTGTATTGAAATTAATACACTGTTTTGTGTGAGGATTAAACTCGACCAATCCATTATAGGTACTGCACCACAGGTTACCAAGACTATCTTTCAAAATATTTAAAACAGAGTTACTTGGCAACCCGTCTTTTTCCGTATAATGTATGAATGATTTATCTTTTTCATTAAAAAAAAGAAGTCCGCCACCTTCAGTTCCGAGCCATATATTTTGTTGATTATCTTCTATAATAGATCTTACCGGGAAACCAACATTATAATAAGTATGTTTTTGATGAGCCGTATCAATCTTAATTAAATTACTGTAATCTCCTACCCATAAGCGACCTTTTGTATCTTCAAAAAGTGTATGAATATTTATAAGTGTGTTATCAAACAATTCAAACTTGTTTTCTTTTTCATTGAATCGAAACAAGGCGTCTCCAAGCGTGCTTCCAACCCAAATATTATGCTTAGAATCTTGAAAAAGTTTCCAAAAATTGACATCATATTTACCTTTAATCGCATTAAAACATTTGTAGTGGATAAAACTATTGTCGCTTGGATTAAACAAATCGATCCCCCCATTAAAAGTAGCAATCCATATTCTATTTTTATAATCATTTAAAATACTTACGACATAATTACCTGTGAGCGAATTAGGATTACTGCTATTGTGTACATAATTCTTATATTCGTTTGTTCGCGGATTCCAATAACTCAGGCCACCTCCGTCGGTTCCGATCCAAATATTATTTTTTTCATCCTCGCAAAAGGAAAGAACAAAATTACTTATAAGAGAATTTTTATTGTATGGGTCATGCTGAATTAAATCAAACAACTTTGGTTTAGGATTTAAAATACTTACGCCTCCTCTTAAAGTAGCAATCCATTGCTTATTGGCGGCGTCTTCATAGACTGCATAAACTGCATTACTTTTTAAAGAATTTTTTTCAAGGCCTTCTTTCACGAACGAAATATTTCCTGTTCTAAGTGTGATTTTTGCCGCGCCATTGCCATCGGTTGAAACCCATAAGTCTCCTTCTTTATCCATAGACAAATTGGTGATACTACTTTGTTCTAATGCGCGATTAAAAACACTTTTTGAACCACTTTTTAAGTTATAGATATATAATCCACTTTCGGTACCCACCAGAAGTGCATCTTTTTCTTTCCAAAAAAGCAATTTTGTCGCATCATTTAGCGAAGTATTGATTACTGAAAACTTATTTGTTTGTTTACTGAAAAGACAAAGGCCTACTTCTTTGATACAAACAAAAACTTCCTCTTGATTAAACAAACAGATAGAGGAAGCGTTAAAGTTTGGGTTCTTCCGATAGGCAATTTGATCGAAATAATCCTGTTTTTTTTTCTTTTCTAACAGACCATTGTTTTCAGTTGCAATAAAAGTATTGCCTAAACTATCACTTATAATATCTTTTATTCTTGAGTCAATTATCTTTCTTTTGCTCTCTCCAAAAGGTATATAAGAAGCCGGGAAAAATTTGAATTTCTTATAATTAAATAGAGAAACACCTTTCATTGTACCTACCCAAATAGAATAGGCATTATTTTGACTGAGCGCAACAACGTGATTATTAATTAAGGATGTTGTATCCATCCAACGATTCCTAAAAGTTTTGAATGTATAACCATCAAAACGGTTAAGTCCGTCATAGGTGCCCATCCACATAAAGCCATAACCATCCTGCATTAGACAAGTAACTGAGTTGTTAGAAAGGCCATCCTTAAAACTCAAATTGTTTAGTGAAGCACTTTTTTGTGCATTTATTTTTATCACTAAAAAATAAAATAAAAAAAATAGCAGATAAGATTTCTTCGGCATTTTAGCTTTCGCGTTATACAATCAAATAATGGTACAAAATACAAAAATTTCTCTGTCAAAATAATAATTGACAAACTTTTCTACATTCCAATTTTCTTTCTGGCGTTTAGATATTTTCTTAATGTCAGGCATATTGGCTAAATATCCCTATATATTCTTTTATGAGATAAACTTCCAAAATAGGCTGTGTACATGTATTACTTTCAAAATATTTCAACCAAACAGATAGATAGAATAGCTAAAGAGCGAGTTTTGGTAGCCCCGGCGGTAAAATTCTATAATAGATTTCCGAATAATGAAAATGTTTGTTTATTTTGAGTTGTGCAAGTAAACCTAAAAACAATACTATCCTTTCTCCTCTTCACCTTACTGTTTTGTGCGGGCAGTCGTGCACAGAATAATGATTCGTTGCCGAGAAAAGAAAAAAGCTTTTTTGGGAAATGGATAGAAAAGGGAATGCAAAGTATAAGACACAAAATAGATACTACGGACATTACTGCACAGTATAATGCCCGCATTGAAAATTATTATCAACCCTACGAGGGGAAAATTATTCGTAATATTGAGTTTCGGGAGTTTGGTTTTGAAAGAAGTTTCTCAGATACGGCGAGCCGCATCAAATATTTCGGCACCAATATTTTGAATCATTTGCATAACAATTCTAAAAGCTGGGTAATACGGGCTAATCTGTTTATAAAAAAAGGAGATTCCCTGCATGCTTATGTTGTTGCCGATAACGAAAGGTATTTGCGCTCACTCAACTTTATTCGTGATTCGCGTATCTTAGTAAAATCCATTAGCCCTACATCGGACTCCGTAGATTTGTTAGTAGTTACTAAAGACCTATTCAGCCTTACCGGCAGTATCCACAATTTTACGCTGGATAAACAGGAATTATCAGTCGGCGATGAGAATTTTTTAGGGCTTGGTCAATCTATTTCAGTGGATATGTTACAAGATAGAAGTAGAAATCCAAATTATGGAATAGGTGCAGAATATGAAAAATACAATATTGGGAATTCATTTACCAATGTAGGCTTACGCTATTCGGATATTGGAAGCAATATTTATAATTATAACAAGAACGAACATGGTGCATACATCAACATTGACAGACCATTGTATTCACAATACGCAAGTTATTATGGTTTTTTGCATTTAAGTAATGTATGGTCGGTGCATAGTTTCCCTCCATTTGAGGGTCTGGATAGTAACTTTTACAAGTATCATTATAGGATGTTAGACGCGTCCGTGGGCTATAACATTGACGCCAAAAGGCATCTGGGCGAAAATATAGTACCATTAAGAAAAGTAATCAGCCTGCGCTATTACACTTATAATTTTTTGGAATCGCCTTATCAATTTCAAAACAGGTACGTGGAAATGCTCAATAACAGGCAAGCATATCTGGCACAGTTTACATTGTTTAAGCAGAAATTTTTTAAGACCCGCTATATATTGGGTTTTGGCGCAACCGAAGATATTCCTTACGGTTTTAATTTTTCTTTTACTGGCGGGTGGTATAAGTTAAAAGATTTGTCACGCCCGTATATCGGTATTGATGCTAACAGATATGCTTATACGGAGAAAGGTGATATTGTCCAGTTCTTTTTAAGGACAGGTACCTTTTTAAACAGTGGATTGCAAGACGGGACAATATTATTTGGTTCATCATTTTATAGTCGATTAATGGTCTGGAATAATTTAAAAATCAGGCAATTTATGCGATTGAGTTATACCAGTCAATTCAACACCTATGTGGCAGAACCCTTAAGAATCAATAATACTTTTGGCTTACAGGATTTTATTCAGGATTCAATCCAGGGCAACCAACGCGCCACATTGCGAAGTGAAACTGTGTTTTATACGCCAGGGAAAGTGTTTGGGTTCTCTTTCGCTCCCTTTCTAACAGGAGATTTATCTTATCTGCCTCCTACCACGAAAAGTATAAATCAATCATCCTTTTTCTACGGTATTGGTGGTGGATTACGCACTAGAAATGAAAATCTAGTTTTCGGCACTATCGAGTTAAAAGCCATTTATTTTCCGAAGAGAATTCCAGGACAGCATCAATTTAAAGTGGGTATTACGACTAATCTACGATTTAGGTATAACTCTAATTATGTAAGTGAACCCTCACTAATTCAATATAATAGCGATATTCGAAATGATATTTTCTAATCTATACTATTTTGAAATTAATCCGGAAATAATATTTACTGAAAGCGCAATAATAATAGCGTTGAAGGCGAATGAGAATAAACCATGAAGTAAGGATAAACGCCTAATTCGACGGTCGGTTATCTCTACATCAGAAACTTGAAAAGTCATTCCCAAAGTGAAAGAGAAATAAGCGAAGTCGATAAAATCTGGTTTGTTATCGCCCGGAAAATCCAGCCCCCCTTGGTGTGGCGCCTTATGCGTCCTATCTTTCGCATAAAATAAGTGCGCGTAACGGATCGCGAAAATAGTGTGCACCAACCCCCAAGACAATACCATGCATCCAATACCAACGGATAAATAAAGAGTTTCAAACCTATTTGCGGTAGAACTACCCACAATCATTTCTACAACCGAAAACATACTAAAACTTGTTGCAACTAAAATAAGAATAAATATTACAATTCTACTGTCATCTTGTTTTTGTGCTTGTAACCTTATCTGTTGTATTGGTGTCGTAAAAAAAGTAATCCAGGTAAGTACCAGTAAGCAAATACACAAAATATCCCAGCTAAATACCAGGTGCATCAATGGTTTCATAGAACACAAAAAATAAGCTAACATGGCTGCCAAAATGCTGATTACCAGTTTTTGTAAGGCTGATAATTTATTGACGAATGAACCTTTATATTCCTCCATAATTTGTGCATTGTTTTATGAAGGTAAAGTGAATTTAATAATTCTAGATAAAAAAATAGCTATTCCTAACCTTTTCCGCTTCCTATTTTAAATGAATCGGTATGTCCTTTTACAAATAATTAAATCCAGCATTCAAATTGCCAATATGGATGGCAAATCTAACCGACTTAATGACTATTATGTCCTTATGCAAGACAGCGATTTGCCAGTTTGTAAGGGTAAAACATATTTATCATCTTCATCTGCCTACAAATATCCATCTCTCAATTCCACGCAAAAAGCCCCGTAAGAGCAACTCAATCACTTATCAACATACATTCAGCAAGTTCTTTATTTCCTCTATCGCCATTTTTGACAGATCTACATTGAAAACGCAATAAAAAAGCAGCATTTTATTGCTGCTTTTTTGTATTAGGCTGAATTTCTTCCCGCATTTATAATTCCGAAGGAACAACGCATAATCAATTTTTCGTAAACAGTTTTCACGGCGCTTTGCGATTGCTTTTGATCCAATTGCGTGAATTTATATAAACCGTATTGTTGAATGGTCAACAAAGGCAATACAATGCGTTCTCGCATCTGAATAGACAATGATTCTACCGGATAGTTGGCCATTAGTTCATTTTGCCCGTTTAATTTAAGAATCATTTTTTCAGACAACAAGTACTCTTGATAAATCTGCTGCCAAATCTCTCCGTACTTTTCGTTATTTGCATGAAACTGAGTCAACGGGAAGAAGCATTTCTTCATCGACATCTCACTGTTATCGATTAATGCCCGGAAAAACAGAGATTTTTTATATAACGCTTGAACCTCCTTGAATCTACCAGCAGTTTCCATCGCTTTCAATGCGGTACCAACACCATAATACCCGGGAACGTTTTGTTTTAACTGGCTCCATGACCCCGCAAAAGGCACCGCACGCAGACTATCTAAAGTTAATTTAGACGCCGCACGTTTTGTAGGGCGGCTTCCGATATTAGTTGCTCCATAAAAACGCAAGGGACTCGCGAACGCCAGGTACTCTAAGAAAGAAGGATCGTTTTTCAATTCACAATATGCAGTGAAACTTTCTTCTGAAAGGGTGATTAATAAAGCTTCTTCTTCTTTTGTAAATGTTTCTTTCGCGGGACGTAATACGTCATTGGCGATTCCTGCATTCAACATTTGTTCAATATTGTATTGAGCCGATTGTTTTGTGCCAAAATTGGAGCTTACCGTTTGCCCCTGCACGGTAATTTGAATTTCCTTATTTTCAATATTACTTCCCATTGAAGCATAAAACTTGTGTGTTTTTCCACCACCCCGAGCGGGGGGGCCGCCACGGCCATCAAAAAAGACTACTTCTATATCATATTGACGAGAAATACTTGTCAGTTCCTCTTTGGCCTTATAAATACTCCAGTTCGCCATCAAATACCCCCCATCTTTTGTACCATCAGAAAAACCCAACATTATGGTTTGCACATCTCCTCTTTTTTTCAAATGATTTCTATATGTTTCATTGGAATATAGTTGTTGCATTATAGAGGACGCACTTTTCAAATCCCCAATTGTTTCAAAAAGTGGCACAATATCCACGGTCAATTCATCAGGCTTCCAACCACTCAACTTCAGCAAACCATATACTTCTATCATATCCAACGCGGACTCGCAATGGCTGATGATATAACGGTTACAGCCAAATTCACCATTTTTACCCTGAATGGTTTTAATGGTTTTCATAGAATCAATCACATCTTTAAACAATACATCGGTCAATAATTTTTCATTTACCTTTGTTTTAATTTTTAGTAAAGTACTTATTTTTTCACCGTCCGACATTGTATTGTAGCTTTCGGTAAGACCATTTTTGGTTTCACTCAAATGTTGCAATAATTTATGATGTATTGAACTATCCTGACGAATATCTAAAGTCGCAAAGTGCACACCAAACAATTGTATCTTCCCAATCAATTCATCAACTAAATTCACAAAAAGACCATTGTGCATTTCAATAATCTTTGCGCGCAGTTCACGTAAAGTTTTTATTAAACCTCTTTGTGTAATTTGAATTTCTGTATTTTGCTCAAATAATAAAGAATAAAAAGATTTTTCTAATCCAATTACGATATCCTCAATTCCTTTAAACGTGAGCCTATGCCGC
>NZ_JBNQGD010000430.1:0-10675 GCF_050436765.1 Arachidicoccus sp.
AATTTTCTTTATACAGTTCGGCCCATCTTTCTCTTAAGTCTTTTGTAGACAGTGTACCCCCAATTAATTCTTTGTCGATGATGTATCGAATTTTAATATGGAAGTGATAAGTAAGTTCGTCTGCTTCCGTACGTATTAAAGAGGGTTGTATTTTGTTGATGGCTTTGTCAAAGTCAGCCAATGAAACCTTGCCTAGCTGTTCCGGGAAATAGATTTGTAATTTGGGATAATAATATTGCCAAAATTCTTTGCTTCTTCCAATACAATTTTCCCAAAATCTGCTTTGTGATTCGTGTATGCTTAAAGAAGCGTATTCGCCGCTAGGCAGTCCATAGTCTTCATTGGGAAGGCCCTGCTCGTATAAAGCGTGACCCGTTTCATGTATGCAACTCCAGTTCATATTAGCGAAATCATGTTCATCAATTCTTGTGGTAATCCGCACATCCTGGGAAGAAAAATTAGTGGTAAACGGATGTTCCGAAATGTCCTGTCTACCCGCGTCAAAATCAAATCCCAATTCTTTTATTAAATATATTCCCCAATCCCATTGTTTTTGTCTGGGATAAAATTGACGCAAAAAATCGTCATTGACCTTGCCCTTTTCTGTAACTTTTTGTAACAGTGTCTTTAAGGGTTCTGTCATTTCTTCAAACAATTTGTCTAACATTTCCACCGAAGCACTCTTTTCATAATCTTTTAAGAGTGCATCATAAGGATGTTTTTCATAACCAAGGAATTCCGCTTCTCGTTGCTTGAGTAGGACTAATTTATGCAAAGCAGGCTCAAAGATTTTATAATCATTATTTCTTCTCGCATCTATCCATTGATGATAAGCCTCAGAAATTGTTTCACTTAATTCGCGTACAAAGGCGGACGGTAATTTCTTTTGTCTATCAAAGTTCTCTTTTGATAGTTCTACATTTATTCGCTCTACTGTTGTTAGTCCATCTGTTACAAGGAGTTTTTCCAGTACTTGTTCGTAAGACCTTTTTGTGGATAGTTGATGTGCTGTCTCAGACAAAGTTGCCAACTGCCTACTGCGTGCCTTGGCTCCTTTGATGGGTAAATAAGTTTCTTGATCCCATTCCAGAACGGCAGCAGCGTAACGAATGTCTGCGATCTGCTGAACGGCGGTTAAATATTCTTGATATAAATCTTTTATGGTATTTGTCATTAGGCAAAAATAGAAAAAGCGGTTATTGTTGGGAACAATAACCGCTTTAATTTATAAATTAAGGGAGAAATTATTCCCTCATTAGATTAATGACCGCTCTTTTCTTTTTGAGCCTGCATTTGTTTTTGAATAGCTTCCTGCATTTGCTTTTGCATTTCAGGAGTCATTTGCATTTGAGGTTTAGGAGCTTCAGATTTTGTTATGTCTGTCACTTGAATGTCAAATACTAAATTGCTATAGGCAGGAATATCGGAGCCTTGTGCCCGTGCACCGTAGGCTAGGCCTGCAGGAATGTAAATCGTTCCTTTTGCACCTTTCCCGAAATAAGGCAAAGCTTTGTCCCATCCTTCGATGGTGCGGTGTTGGCCAACATCAACTTTAATGACGCCGGGATGGTAGTGGATAAATGTAGAGTCCAAATTAGTATCGAAAATCTTACCATCTAACAATTTCCCTGTATATAAAACGCTAGCTTGCATGCCGGAATCAGCTTTAATGCTGATATCGCCTGGAGTTTCCAAAGCAATGTAAATGCCATCTGGCGTTTTGATGGCTTTGATACCTTTATCTTTGATGTATTTATCCAACTGTGCTGCAGATTCTTTAAATTTCACTGCTTCACGCGCTTCTTCTTTCGTCTGTTCTTTTGTTACATCTAAACGTGCAAGGGAATCACTTTTAAATACGTTTAATACGCTTAGCGTTGCATGTATAGTGCCGCCTTTTCTCAAGAAAGAAGGCGCCTGACCCGCAGGAATCATTTTTAATATGCTATCAACATTGATTGCCACTTCTACACTGTCTCCCGATTTCAAAAGTGGGAAAAGTTCTTGAATTTGCAATTTACCCCTGTCGCTGGTATCCACTTTTTGATAACCGGGCATTTGAGAATAATTTTCTCCTAATATTGAATCTTTCCCTTTGCTATCTGCAACAGTGTATTTGAATTGAAATTTAATGATATCGCCCGGTTCTGCTTTTACGCCCACTGTATCAGCGTGCACAGCTTTTCCGGAAAAGACTTTATATTTCATTCCAGATTTAGTGGTCTTGTACCCCATATTACAAGAGGTGAATGCAATCAAAGCTATGCCGCCCATTGCGTAGAGTAGTTTTCTCATTGTTTTAATATTATCTCTTTTTTAAATTTTAAAAAGCAATATTAGTTCAAAGCTGTTTCATAATCTAATAAAATTGCTTTAAATTTTTCGGTGGTCTCCTTCAAGGAATCTTTGCTGTTACCCCCTGCTGCATTTTTGTGGCCCCCCCCATTGAAATGTTTCCGAGCGAAAATATTCACATCAAAATCTCCCTTGCTGCGAAAACTCCATTTTCTTTCTTCGTCTCTGTCAATAGCTATTGCTGCGAACTTTATGCCTATAATGGAGAGCATATAATTCACAAGACCCTCCGTTTCGCCGGTTTTCACCTTGAATTTTATTAAATCTGATTTAGGAATAACCATTAAGGCGGTATTGTATGGATAGAAGATTTCAATTCGATTGGTTAGGCTATTGCCCAAAAACCTTATTCGGGATTCGGTATTACAGTCGTAAATATTTTCGTGAATAATGGAATGGTTTAGTCCTAGATCTTTTAAAAATGCCACGGCTCTGTGGACGGAAGCGGTGGTGCTAGGAAATCTAAAGGAACCTGTATCCGTCATTAAACCGGTATATAAACAGGTCGCGATATCCAAATTTATCTTATTAGCATTGCCAGAATCCATAATAAAGTCGTACACCATTTCGCAAGTGGAACTCTTGGCTGTATTACTAACACCATAATCAAAGACTTCGGTTTGAGGCTGCTCATGATGATCTATTAATATTTTTGTGCATTTGGCATTTAGCAGGGAGGTCTCCATTGTTTTTGTCCGATGCAATACATTAAAATCTAAGCAAAATATCCATCCGGCTTCCTCAATAAGTTTATCAGCTTCCGCTTTATTTTTCTCATAATCCACCACTTTACTGGCGTCTGGCATCCATTTTAAAAAATCAGCCCAATTAGTGGGCGAAATAACGGTAATCTCATGACCGTATTGTCGTAGAAAATGAAATAAACCAAGCGTCGAACCCATAGCATCGCCATCAGGCTTTTGATGCATCGTGATAACTACCTTGTGAACATTTGACAGCAGAGGATAAAAGTCTTCGATTGGTTTCATAGTTTGCAAAAGTAATTTATTGATTCGAAGAAGTAACTAAAATTTACGGGTTAAACGTCAAAAGGAGGTGTTTGGTGACTTATTTAGCGATATTGGAGAATCGTTTTTGTATTTGCATTTAAAATATTAGTTTTGCGCACAATTAAAAATTTATATGAGCAATACAACATTTACTATGATCAAGCCCGATGCTACTTCTAAAGGTTATACCGGTGCAATTTTAGATCAAATGATAAAAGGGGGCTTTACTATTAAAGCTATGAAATGGACAAAATTGACTAAAAAGCAAGCTGGCGCGTTTTACGAGGTACATAAAGAACGTCCTTTTTATGGTGAGTTAGTTGATTTTATGAGTAGCGGACCGATTGTTGCGGCTGTTTTGGAAAAAGAAAATGCGGTGGCTAGTTTCAGAACATTGATTGGTGCTACCAATCCGGCAGAAGCTGCTGAAGGAACTATTCGCAAGAATTTTGCTGCATCTATTGGTGAAAATGCTGTGCACGGCAGTGATAGTGATGAGAATGCTGCAATAGAAGCTAATTTTTTCTTTTCCCACCTAGAAAGGTTTTAGTTTGAATTACCTTATTTATAATATAGAAATGGCGCGAAATTTTCGCGCCATTTCTTATACTTACTAACTCACTAACACTCTGGAAGCCATTATTTTTTAGAAGATTTCTTTTGTACTTCTTCTACAATTTCCTCCTGTTCATCAATTTCTTCTAATATGGAGTCGACGGCGGTTTCTGCTAACTGTTCGGTGAGTTTTGCCCTGATTTTTTCTTCAATTTCGTTAGCCATTTCGGGATTATCAATCAATAATTGTTTTACTGAATCGCGGCCTTGTCCAAGTTTGCTGCCATTGTAACTAAACCAACTTCCGCTTTTGTTTACAATTCCTAATTCGACACCCATATCGATTATTTCTCCTACTTTACTAATTCCCTTGCCATACATTATATCAAACTCGGTAATGCGGAATGGAGGAGCTACTTTGTTTTTTACGACTTTCACTTTAACACGGTTACCTATAGAAATGTCTCCATCTTTTATTTGTGCGGCACGGCGGATATCTAAACGTACGGAAGCGTAGAATTTTAGGGCATTACCGCCTGTGGTAGTTTCTGGGTTACCAAACATAACACCAATTTTTTCACGAAGTTGGTTGATGAAAATACAAATCGTATTGGTTTTACTGATGGTGGCGGTTAATTTACGCAAAGCTTGGCTCATCAATCTCGCTTGCAAGCCCATCTTGCTATCGCCCATTTCGCCCTCCAATTCACTTTTAGGAACCAGAGCTGCAACAGAGTCAATAACGACCACGTCCAACGCCCCTGATAAGATAAGCCTGTCTGCAATTTCAAGTGCTTGCTCTCCATAGTCAGGTTGAGATATTAAAAGATTATCTACATCCACGCCCAATTTTTTTGCATAACTACTATCAAAAGCATGTTCCGCATCCACGATAGCGCAGATGCCACCTTTTTTTTGTGCTTCAGCAATTACGTGAATGGCCAATGTAGTTTTACCGGAAGATTCAGGCCCATAAATTTCAATAACCCTACCTCGTGGTAAACCACCAATACCCAATGCGGTATCCAGTCCAATAGAACCTGTAGAGACGGCCTCTATCACTTGATGAGGTTTTTCATTCATCATCATTACACTACCACGGCCAAAGTCTTTATCTATTTTATCAATAGTCAGCTTTAAGGCTTTTAATTTTTCTACGTTTACGTTACTCATTTTATGTCGATTATTATTTTACAATTTTTAAGACTTCAAATGTAAGATTTTATTTCCAATAAATAACTAATTTTTTTAGTAAAATATTTGACAATTATTTTAGTTACCGGGCGAACAAAAAAAATGCCCCGTTAAGTATGATAACATACTTTACGGGGCAAGGTTCTATAATGAGTGGTAAAATCCTGTATTTTAATTAATTACGAAACGAAGTCCCAATCCGAATCGGCCTGCTTCAAAATGAGAACCGTGGGTAACTGTCCACCACGGACGCCAGTCAAAACCAAAGTCGAGAGGTGCACCGGGAATTTTATATTCCAGTCCCAAGGAAGGACGTACAATAAAATCGCTATAATGGTCAGCTAAAAGAACTTGGGGCCCAATACCTATATTCCACATTAGCCCGTTTGCATTCCTTATTGGTGCATTGTAGGAATATTCAGCTCCCAGCACCGTCGCTCCATTTCCAAAAATAATCATCCCTTGAAGGGCGTCTTTAGGGTTGAAATAGTGTTTAATACTTGGTCCTACAAAAGTTCCGCCATTTCCCACGTCTATAAATAGTCCGGCGGCATTTTTATAGCCACTTTGTGCATTTACATTTTGTACAAATGTTATAGAGACAAGTAAAAACAGTGCAAAGATTAATTTTTTCATAGAATAGAATTTAAGGTGAGAATTGCATGTCTTAATGAGTATTACAAATAGCAAGCCAAAATCATATGTTCTAATAGCATCGCCACTTGACAATTTTTGAAAAGAAATAATTCTTAAGTGTAGCACTAGGAATAGAATATCCGTTTTCAACAATAGTTATACCCTTTGTGTATCAAAACGACATTTTACAACTTTTTGAAAATATTCTCTCTATGTAAACGAGGGCATTTTGTTCATAAAACACAGATAAAACAATTTACAATGAAACGGAAATTTTCCTTAGATCGAATAACTATCATTTTCATCGGTCTAATTTTAGTAGGCGGCATTTTTTCTTCTTGCTTGAAAGATAATTATCCAAATGGAGTAAGCGTGCAAGTTGCAGGGATTGCTTTAATAAATGCTTCCCCCGGCTCACCTAATTTGAATTTTATAGCGGATGGTCAACGCAAGCCATTACCTTCATTATTTGCCTACGATAGTGCTATGGCTTATTTACCTGCTTATCCTGGTTACAGAGTATTTGGTTTTACTTTACCCGATTCCTATAATTTATTGATCTCGCAGCAGTTCTATTTGGAACCCGGAGATGCATACTCCATTTTTATTTCTGATTCTTTAGAGGATGCGAAACTTACTTATTTAAGAGATACTGCAATGTTACCTGATTCCTCAATGGCAGGAATTCGCTTTGCTAATTTTTCCCCTAATTCTCAGGGGTTAGATCTTATCGTTGCGAATACAGATACTTTAGCTAATAATATTGTTTATACAAAAGCGACTGCTTTTCGATCAATTGCCCCCTCTACAAATTATTCGTTTCAATTGAAGGAAAAGGGAAGTAATACCATACTTGCTACATTAAATAATGTAAGTATAGAAAAGGGGAAGGCATACACGTTATGGGCAAGAGGCTTTGAAAATAGTAATATGGAAAGTACAAAAATTGGATTGGCCATTATGCGAAATAGATAAAGCTAAATTGGTAAATTGCCCTGTATAAGTATCATTCCTTTGGCTCTCTGGGCTTGGGAATGATATTTGTTTGTAAACCTTTAGTAAGTTTGTATTTGCACAATTAATACCCGCCCTAAAAGAAGATCCCTAAAGGATGACAGTAAACGGATGTAGCATTAAAAATTTAGTTGCAGGCTGCAAAAGAAGCGACATCTACTCAAAAGAGCAGATGTACCGATCTTTTTATGGCTATATCATGGGTATCATGATTAGGTATTTAGCGAAACAAAACGATGCCGAAGAACTGGTGAATGATTGTTTTATTAGAATATTTGAAAATATTCGGTCTTTTGAAAATAATAGTGAGGAAGAAGGATATCGAAAAGCGTTTAAAGGCTGGATGGCTACAATCGCTTCAAGAATGGCTATTGATCATTTGAGAAGGGATAAGAAAAGCCTTATTACTGATGAGTTGGAAAAGGTGGACTATCTACTGGAAACGACCCCTGTTCAAAATAGCATGGAGATAAATGAAATACTGGCTTTGCTGGAAATGTTACCACAAACACATAGACTCGTTTTTAACTTGTACGAAATTGAAGGTTTTTCTCATGACCAAATTGGTAAAATTTTGCATATCCCTGCAAGTAGTTCCCGCGTGTTTTTGACAAGAGCAAAAAGCAGATTGAGAATATTATATGAGCAGCGTTTTAATGTTGCTTTATAAGAAATAGAATATAACTGAATAGGAAAGATAAATATAAAATCATCATTAGATGAAAAATGAAAAGAAGGAATTAATTGAACATATCTCTGAGCGATTGAAAGCGCATGAGGAAGAATATAGGCCTGGGGCCTGGGAATCATTTGTTCAATACGAAAAAAGTAAAAATTCTACAATCACCTATCTGCGCAGGTTTGCGGCGGCAGCTTCTATATTGTTGCTGTTAGGGGTAGGAGCATATCTTTATTTCAACGGTTCTCAGAATACATTAAAAATCAACACAAATTCTAAAATTTCAATTGCCCCCTCTAATTTACAAGAAAGTAAAACGCAAAATCAGCTAGCCACTCATAAAAGTAATGCGCAGAAGCAAAATGGAGCGACTAATCATTCTTCTTCACGCGCCCAGGTTCCTTCCGGTTATCCTTCGGTCAATATATCAAAAGGATATGAAGAGAATGCGGCGGCATATTTGAATAAAAATATGGCGGTTGATTCAACAAAACCGTTACATGATTTGGCCCAAAGCAATTATCGGCATATAGAGGATACGTCGAAAGTTCTTGCTGCCCGCGCTAAGCAGCGGCGAGTTCTCCCAAAAATATGGATCCCTTACAATAGTCAGGAAGATAAACAAAGGAAAGATTTGCATTTAGATCAAATGGCTTATGATAATCAGCATGTTTCTGATAACGTCGGTGCAAAAAAATGGAGTCTTGGTGTTGTCGTTACGCCTGGAGTCAGCAATACGCAAAAAGTAAATATGGGTTACGGTGTTACTGTGGGGTATCAACTTACTAAAAAGCTTTCACTTAATTCCGGCTTAGCTTACACAGCGCTTTCGGGATCTAAAGATGTAAGTGATAATACGGTTGTTGTGGGTAGCCGCACATTACAATCTGTAGAAGCAGATGTAGCGGGTGTCAATCTTCCGATAGAGCTTAGATACAATTTTAGCGATAATTTATATGCAAGTGCGGGGGTATCGGCGATGGCAGTATTATCCAATTCACAGCAAAATCATTATGTAGTGACTCAATTTCAAACGAGTAGTTTTGATGCAAAAAATGGAAGTTTATTGAAGACACAAAGTATTGTAAATAGCACTTCTACAAAGACCGTTGAGCAGGTTCCTACTTCTGAATTGAACAACCAGAATTTTGCAGGATTCCTTAATTTTTCTTTTGGTTACAAACAAAAAATTAGTAGTAAGATGAAAAGCATTTCGGTAGAACCGTTTATCAGTGTACCGATGAGTAATAATTTAGCTAATCAAAATATCCATCTCGGTGAAATGGGCGTAAGATTTAAATTTGGGTTGTAAAATTATTTTCTGGCAGATAGTTCAAGAATAATTTTCCATTCTTCATCGCTGACCGGGCAAACGGATAATCGGCCTTGCCTTACCAAAGCAAGATTATGTAATCTTTTCTCCGCTTTCATTTGTACGAGGGAGACGGGTTTCTTTAATGACTTTACAGGTTTTAAATCTACGGCTACCCAACGTTCATCATCAGTGGTAGGATCAGGGTAGGATTCCTTTGCTACTTTGGCAATGCCCACGATTTCCATTCCTTCATTGCTGTGATAGAAAAATACTTCCTCTCCTTTTTTCATTTCTTTTAGATTGTTGCGCGCTTGATAATTGCGTACCCCATCCCAAAAAGTTTGTTTGTCTTCTAAAAATTTTTCCCAGCTGTATTTGAAGGGTTCTGATTTAACCAGCCAATGTGCCATGAAAGATGAATGTTGATGAATAATTGTGGCGCTAAATTATGCAATGTTGAAGAAAAGATGGTCTGTACAGATTATATTTTTTAAACTACGTTATTTTCTCTTCTTATTTTTTATGCCAAACGGTTGAGGATGCTAGATTAGGTGAAAATTAGAAGAAAAAATTTTGTCACCTTTTAATCGGAATAAATAAAGCATATGGCTGTAGAGGTTAGCGTTTAAGTCGTATTTTGCGGCAAATTATATTAGCTATGTTTCAAAATTATAAATTTACCGTAGCGGAAAGATTTCTGCGTTATGTACAAGTCGACACACAGAGTGATCCCGAAAATACAGCCTTTCCTTCTTCCGAAAAACAAAAAGATTTAAGTAAAATATTAGTAGACGAATTACGACAAATAGGTTTAGCTGATGCACAGATGGATGAGAATGGTTACGTATATGCGTCCATTGCCTCCAATACGGATAAAAAAGTTCCTGTTATTTGCTTTTGCTCGCATGTAGATACGGCTCCTGATTGTTCCGGAACTAATGTAAAGCCCATCGTTCATAGGCATTTTAGCGGAGATGATATTGTATTGCCGGACGATAAAACACAAATTATACGCGTAAAAGATTATCCATATTTAAAAGAACATATTGGTAAGGATATTATTACGGCAAGTGGTCTTACACTTTTAGGCGCAGATGATAAAAGTGGATTGGCGATAATTGTAGACATGGCCAATTTTTTGCTGCAACATCCGGAAATAAAACATGGAGATATTAAAATATTATTTACCCCAGATGAAGAAACCGGACGTGGTACTGAAAAAGTAGATTTAAAAAAAGTAGGGGCAGACTTTGGTTACACACTTGACGGGGGAGAATGCGGCACTTTTGAAGATGAAACTTTTAGTGCGGATGCCACTAAAATAACAGTTAATGGCGTAATTGCGCATCCGGGTTATGCAAAAGGGAAACTGATTAATGCCGTAAAAATCGCAGGAGAAATTCTGAATGTGTTACCTAAGGGTGAATTTAGCCCGGAAACAACGGATAAAAGAGAAGGGTTTGTTCATCCGGTGCGTGTTTCGGGCATTGCAGAAAAGGCGATTATTGATTTTATTGTACGGGATTTTACAACGGATAACCTGGCGAAACACGAACAAAGATTGCAAAAGATTGCCGAAGAGGTTGCTGCAAAATATACGGGTGTTACTATTGACTTTGAAACCAAAGAGCAGTATCGCAATATGAAAGATATCTTGGTACAATATCCACAGGTAGCAGAATTTGCAAAGATAGCTTACGAAAAATCTGACCTTATTTTGCGCAACGAACCTATCCGTGGAGGAACAGATGGAAGTCGATTGAGTTATATGGGGTTGCCTTGTCCGAATATTTTTACCGGCATGCAAGCCATTCATAGTAAGCATGAGTGGATTGGCATCTGCGATATGGAAAAAGCGGTGGAGGTGTTAGTTCATTTGACCCAGGTTTGGGAAGAAAAATCTTAATTCTGCAAGAA
>NZ_JBNQGD010000431.1:0-2035 GCF_050436765.1 Arachidicoccus sp.
TGATTACATTGAGCGAACAAATAAATAGCGACAACCAAGTAAAATCAAAACAACGTGTAACAGACCACGGGGAGGTTTTTACGAACCAACGTGAGGTAAATGCAATGCTCGACCTTGTAAAACAAGAAACGGAAAGAATCGATGCTCGATTCTTAGAACCTGCTTGCGGTACTGGTAATTTCTTAGTGGAAATATTGAAAAGAAAATTAGCTGTTGTTGAACAACGCTATGCTAAAAGCCAAATAGAATACGAACGTTACGCCATACTTGCAATATCAAGTATTTATGGTGTAGATATATTGCAAGACAATGTGCAAACCTGTCGTGATAGGTTATTGGGAATCTTTACGCATTATTACCAAAAAAACTACAAAGAATTGAAGTCAGACTTTTTAAGGTCTGCCGAATTTATTTTAAGTAAAAATATTCTTTGGGGTGATGCATTGGATTTAAGAACGCCGGACGAAAATGCTGATCCTATTGTATTTTCGGAATGGAGTGCCGTAAACGGAAGTATGATTAAAAGAAGAGATTATACATTGCATAATTTATTGCAAAACCAACCAATAGAAGAACCAAACTTATTTTCCGACCTTGGTGACAAGGCATTTATTCCAACGCCTGTTGGCGATTTTCCACTAACACATTTCTTAAAACTTGGCGAGGATGATAAAAACGAATTATAACCCTGATGTGCTTTCTTGCCTTGCCAATTTGAGCAATGACGAGGTCTTTACACCACCCAATTTGGTGAATCAAATTTTAGACACATTACCAAAAGAAATATGGGAAAATAAAGATGCAAAGTTTCTTGACCCTGTAAGCAAATCGGGCGTATTTCTTAGAGAAATTGCTAAACGTTTAATGCTTGGTTTAGAAAAACAAATACCTGATACCCAAAAACGAATAAACCACATTTTTAGCAAACAGTTATATGGCATTGCCATTACAGAATTAACGGCTTTACTATGTCGCAGAAGCGTTTATTGCTCAAAAACTGCAAATGGAAAATACTCTGTTTGTAATGAATTTAAAACCGAACAAGGAAACATTGTATATGAAAGAATTCAACACACTTGGGATGCTGGTAAGTGCACCCGTTGCGGAGCAAGCCAAGAAGTTTACGACCGTGAAGATGTTTTAGAAACTTATGCTTACCCTTTCATTCATTCAGACATAACAAAAACAATATTTAAGAATATGAAATTTGACGTAATCGTTGGAAATCCACCATATCAGTTAAGTGATGCAGGACACGGAAGAAGTGCAAGTCCTATTTATCATAAATTTATTCAGCAAGCCAAAAAACTAAACCCAAGATTCCTTATTATGATTATTCCTGCTCGATGGTATGCAGGTGGTAAAGGATTGGACGAATTCAGAAATGAAATGTTGACGGATAAACGTATTCGCAAAATTGTAGATTTTGAAAACTCTAACGAAGTGTTTCCAGGAGTAGATGTAGCAGGCGGCATTTGTTACTTTTTGTGGGATAGGGATAATACAGGCTTATGTGAAATAACTAATTTCAACAATGGAAATGAAGTGAAGTCTGAACGGGCTTTAAATGAATTTTCAATATTAATAAGACAAAGCCAAGCAATTCCAATTATTCGTAAGGTATTAGCAAAAAAAGAAAATGGTGGTAAGAGATTAAGTAGTGTAGTTTCTTCAAGAAAGCCTTTTGGTTTACCGACAAACTATAACCCTAAAAATAGTGGCATATCTTGCTGGTTCATTCAGAAAATTGGTTTGAAGTATGCTAGCAAAACTGATGTTTCAGATGACAATAAACTCTTAGATAAATGGAAACTACTTGTTCCTCCAGCACCAATTGCAGGGCAGACAGACTTTTCAAAGCCTATTGCTTTCTATTATGATGGAAATACCAAAATCGCCAAACCGGGTGAATGCTGCACAGAATCGTTTATTGTAGCTGGTGCATTTTCGACCCAAAAAGAAGTTCTCTCATATAAATCATATCTGTTTACCAAAATTGCAAGATTTCTTCTTTTACAAACAGTTGTTTCTCAAC
>NZ_JBNQGD010000432.1:0-4333 GCF_050436765.1 Arachidicoccus sp.
TTAAAAAGTAAAATCTTTTATGATAAATAATAAGACACGGCAAATGATTTAATTTTACTTGCCGTTTTTACTGTGCCGTGTACGACGATTTGCTAAGAGCTGAGCGTTCTTTCGGGGGCATATAATTGGTGACAAGTTAAGAGTAAGGAACTTACCTGTAGCTAATATATAGCTCCTAGTCACTTTGGCCCAACCACCATTACCAATGATAGACCCGGTCCGGTGGGTTTCGTATTTCTACCAGGAGGCTCTAAGGGTTACTTCAAGGGAGTCGCCAGCCCGATCCCAGGTTAACTAAACTAAGATCACCGCATATGGAACCCAATCTATGTGGATGTAGGAGATCAGGTAGCGAACTGATCGCTACCTGTCTACAGCTATTTTTGAGCATTTATTGTGGAGAATTCCAGGTATTGTTGTCTCTATCGGTATCTGGATAGTGAACTTTAGGATCTAATACTACCGATTTTATAGCAGAGGTAGAATTATATTTAAAGGTCCATTTGCCCCCGCGCTGCCAAATTTCTACAGGCAGTTTGATAGTAGAAGATTTACCATTTTGTTCCGTAATTTCGGCGGTTACGGGTAATGCCATTTCACCTAGGTTCTCGATAGTAATAAGTGCCCCATTGGCTACATTGTCATCTACATATTTTACGCTAGAAACGGCTTGGTCCAGTGTCCAAGTTGTAAAGAACCATTCTTTCCAGAACCAACCTAAATCTTCGCCGGCCGCGTTGTCCATCGCACGGAAGAAATCGCTTGGCTGTGGGTGCTTAAATGCCCAATTTTTGATATAAAACCTAAAGGCATAGTCAAACCTTTCGGGGCCAAGAACATCATTTCGTAAAATATCAAGCGCCAACGAAGTTTTGTAATAATAAAGGCCTACATCCCTGAAACCCATAGATTCAGGTGGCGTCATCAATGGATCTGTGGCGCCACTCATCATACGACCCATTCCAGGTGAAATACTGGGGTAAGACGCATCGCCATATTCGCCATTATTAAAAGATGTAGATGCAAAACCATTAATAAAGGTATTTAAACCTTCGTCTTGCCACATAAAACGTCTTTCATTGCTGCCCACAATCATTGGAAACCAGTTGTGCCCTATCTCGTGTGTCACATCGTGCCAAAGGTTGGCGTTTTTAATTTTGTAACTACAAAATATGATTCCGGGGTATTCCATTCCCAATGCGACTCCGGCAACTACTACCGCAGAGTTCCAGGGGTATTCAAAATAGGTTTTAGAATAAAATTCAATGCTTTGTTTTAAATACTGTGTAGATCGTCCATAACCCTCATATCCCTGGCTTTCTATTGGGTATACCGCCATGGCAATTCCTTTTCTGCCTGAAGGGAAATTAATTCTTGCCGCATCCCAACGGAAAGCTTTTGAAGCCGTCCAGGAAATATCGCGGGAATTTTCCATTTTAAAATGCCAGGTTAAAACGCCATTTTGTTTAGGCCTAGTAGAAGCGACACCCACTTCATTTTCTTTAATTATTTGTACGGTACTATCACTTTTGCGTGCCTCATCCAATCTTTTTAGTTCTGTAGTGGTGAGTACTTCCTGTGGGTTTTGCAATACGCCGGACCCGGCAACAATCATATTTGATGGGGCGGTGATATAGTAATCGAAATTACCATATTCACAATAAAATTCACCTTGACCCATATAGGGTAGAATATTCCAACCCCTTACATCATCGTATACACACATGCGCGGATACCATTGTGCTAATTGATAGATTACTCCGTTTTTAGTGTAAAGTCTTCCCATTCTGTCTGCTCCATATTGAGGAATGGAGAAGGAATATTTTACATTGACAACAATTTTGTCGCCATTAGGTTTTATCGCAAATGGCAGTCTAAGCTGCATACGCGTATCAGTAATTACAGGATTAATTTCGTAAGTTTTTCCTTTGTAGGTTACGGAGGCCGATTGAATGTGTTCGCCTCCTTTTTTATATCCCTTTACATCGAAACGATCGCCGGAAACCAAAGTAGTTGCTGCTCCGCGAGATGCGGGATTAAAAAGATTTTGATCAATCTGAAGCCACAGGAAACCTAAGGAATTAGGACTGTTATTGGTATAATTAATATGAACTTCTCCCTGTAGTAAAGTATCTTGTTCATTTAGCGTGGCATGTATTTCGTAATTAGCACTGTTTTGCCAATATTTTGGCCCTGGAGTTCCGTCTGCACTTCGATATTCGTTTCCATTATGTGTGAAGAAGAATGGTGTAAAAAGTTGATGCTGATCATACTTCGATACCGATTGTGCAAAAGATGATTGTGGTAAAACAATGGATGCAAGCAAACAAATGCATAAAAATTTGAAACGTTTCATTTTTAGAAATTTGAGATTATTGTACTTAATATTAGAATTATCTGTCAGTAGACTTGCCTAAAGCAGTTATTCTTGTTTTAAAATGAATGATATCCTCTCGAGAAAGCTTTTTCCTTATTTGGATTAACTGTGTTATTTCATCTTCCAGCTTATGATTTATATCGCTTGGATATGGTGCTCCAGCTCCGAGGTTTTCTGGCCAAAGGAGCGCTTCCTGCACTTTTTGAAGAGCCACTTTATAATTTTGTTTTTGATATGCTTGCAGGGCGAGCATTAATTTCGTTTGTTCGTAAAATGAATGTCCGTCTGACGCGCCTTCAAAAGGGAGGACATTTATTTTGTTTAAAAATTTTTCTGCCGCTTCATAGTTATTGTTCAGCATCAGACAGCGAATATACAATAACCCGGCAATATAATTATCGGGATGTTGTTTAGAATAATCTTCAATTGTTTGGAGTGCTTCTTCGTTTTTTTGCCGCGTTATTAGATATTTTGTTAAGTACTTCAGATAACGCCAATCACCGGTATTTAATGATACCGCTCGTTTATAATCGTTTAAAATAGATACCGTATCTGTTGGATCGCGCAATTGAGCTCGAGTTATATACAATGGCCCGAAATTCACAGTGTCTGAAACCATTTTGAGCAATTGCATGGCTTTTCCTTTTTGATTTCTGCTTGCCAATATCAATGCTTGATAATAAACGGGCTTCCAGTTATCTGTGTTTTCGATTGCCCATTTCATTACGACAGCACTTTGCTGTCTGAATGGAAAAACCATTTGAGCTGTGCCGGCATTTGCTTTGGCAAGTAATATTTCTTTACTTGCATTATTTCTATTTAACCATGCCTGCCAGTATAACATCTCATCATCTTTTTGGGGTGCTATTTCCAAAATGGTTTTACTTTCTTCTGGCAAATTTAATTGATTGTACCAAATGGCTAGTGCAAGATATGTTTGTTGAGGTAATTCACTGCGGATTAAGGAGGTGAAAGCGTTTTTTGTGGTGACATTTTTATTTTCCCAATATTGTTCGAATCTAACAAAGTCATTTAAGGGATCGATACTTGAAATAAGTTTCCTCAGCATAACTGCGACCTTCTTTTTGTGCATTAGCCTCGCACTCACACATTGAAGTTGTAATGCAGTAATATTATTTGCATTGGCAATGAGGGCCTTTGAGGCATCTTCAAAAGCTTGTAAATAGTTACTCTTTTGCAGTTGCATTTTACTTAATTCTGTGTAAGCCGCAGTTCTATATTGAGGTGTAATTGTTGCCACCTGAAATCCGTCTTCCGCGTCATACCATTTATTTAATTTCAGTGCGGCAATGGCATAATAGTAATTAGCTTTTGGATTATATGTGTCGATACTTAATGCTAAACGCGCGAAATAAAATGCAGAATCGTAATTTAATTTTCGGTATTGCAACAAAGACATTTCTGTGAGTGCCGGCATAAAACTTGGTTCTTTTTGAAGTGAAGCCATAATGTTTTTTTCTGCTTCGGCGTAATAATGCTGCCCCGTCTGATAATGCCCTTTAACATAAAATCCGTAAGCCGAATTCCAGTTGAAGTTCTTAAATGCTGTCAGAGGGCGGCTTAATTGTTTTGCAGTGCTATCCAGCATATTTATTTCGCTACCTGCGAGTATTATCCTCCCAATTGTTGTGGTGTTTTTAAGGGGGATTTTTTGTTGAAATGATTGCAACGGTAGTAACGAAACTTTTTGTTTCAAAAGTATTTTGCCCTTTTTATCCCAAACTTTTAAAGTGTCATTAATATAACTCACGGGAGAAATAAAAATGGTAGCAACACCATTGTTTTGCTTTATATTAATGACCCCATTCAAATCGGCAGAAACAACGCCTTCGGTATTTTGGTAAGGATACCAGTATTCGTTCCAGATATCAGTATTGTACGGAAAAAAGCTAATTTGTTTAAATGGAGAAAGGACACTTTCCGGTGCGTTTTGAT
>NZ_JBNQGD010000432.1:4343-6958 GCF_050436765.1 Arachidicoccus sp.
ATTGTACATTCTCCCACTTTGTAGTTCGCTATATTGCCCGCTACTGTCAGTAAGCAATTTTTCCCAGATCATTCCTTGTTTAGATAATCCCCAAATCCATACCTTTTTGCCAATTTTGTCTCCTCTTTCAGCGTAATGGATCATGCCATAGTTTTCTTTTTGCCAAAATGTGCCAAAATATTTGCTATAAATACCTGTAACATGATACGATTTGTAAGAGCCAAAATCGTTTTGTGCATAAATAGAAATCTGCTTGTGGTTTTTTTCGTCAAAAGGCCAGCTATGCAGAGAGCCGTCGTGTCCTAAATAATAATTGCCGGGTTCCACATATTCAAGGCTATCGGCGACCTTTTCACCTAAGTTCATCCAACTATAATAGGGTTGATCTATTCCACTTCCATTGTGCCAGATTATTTTTGTTAAAAAATAAGCCTTATCTTTTGGCAGAAGTATTTCCATGCTCCAATGTGTTTGTGTCAAAAGATCTAATAAGCCTATTGTACAGCTTGCGCTTCCATCACTATTTTGTTGGGTAATGTAATCAACAGGTGTAGCAACTCCAGGCGTGTGTCCAAAAATACCAAAATTGGCTTCAAGACCCCCACTTGTCCAAGGTCCGCGCAAAGCTATATCGCGAAATTTAACGGCATCATTATCGTAGATAAAAGGTTTGCCATTTTTTTTATCAATTGCTGTCCATATTTTTCCACCAATTTGTGGCATAATGATTACTTTGATAAAATCGTTTTCCAGTGCTACTACATCCCATTTTTGCTGAATAGAAGTACCGGCGAAACCATCGAACCGGAAATAAGGGTAAATATGAGTGGGGTTCGCTACAGGATCGGGGTCCGAGAAAGGATAGGTAGCAAAAATTTTTTTATATTCCTTTACAGAGGAAGGTGATTGGCCAAACGAAATTAATGGCAATATAAATAGAAGTTCAATGAAAACAGGTAGGGCAGCATATTTTTTGCGCATTTCTTATAATTAAAATGGTTAAGAAAAGGAAGGAATTCTCGAAACACCTTATTTTCGAAGTTACGACAAACTTTTCCCATAGAGTTAAACATCAAGATCAGCAGGAAGTATTTTCAACTTCTTTCTTTAAAAAAATGTGGTTACATTAAAACTACACTTATTTTTGTGCTATGACATTTACCTCGCTTCCTTTGGGGCTTATCTTATTTTCGGCCTTTTGTTTAATTATCGTAATTCAATTGGGTTACTATTTAATTGTGTTTAGAAAGCTCGCTTTTTATCAACCAAAACCCAAGACCAATTCGCAGGAATATCCTGTATCTATAATTGTTTGTGGTAAAAATGAAGCAGAAAATTTTTCCATTCACCTGCCCGCAATATTGTTGCAGGATTATGCGACTACACATGAAGTAATTGTTGTAAATGACAATTCAACAGACGAAACCAAGTATTTATTAGAGGGGTTGTACAAACGCTTTAAGGGACTGAAAATACTTACTTTAACTCAGGATGCACTGGGTATTCCTGGTAAAAAATTCCCCCTCTCCATGGGTATTAAATCTTCGAAACATGAAGTTATTTTACTTACTGATGCTGACTGTTTTCCGGCTTCTGAGCATTGGATAAAGATGATGCAAGAAGCTTATACAGAGGGGATAGATGTTGTGTTGGGTTATGGAGCCTATGCAAAAAAGCGAGGTGTTTTGAACAAACTTATTCGATTTGAAACCTTTCATGCCGCGTTGCAATATCTTAGTTTTGCGCTGGCAAAGATGCCCTATATGGGCGTGGGGCGCAACTTGTCATATAAGCGAGAAATGTTTATTAAGAATAAAGGTTTTGCTTCGATTAATCATATTCCGGGCGGAGATGACGATTTGTTTATTTTGAAAATTGCTACTAAAAAGAATACTGCGATTGTTATAGAGCAACAAGCGCATACAATCAGTGACCCAAAAACTACCTGGAGTGAATGGATGCGGCAAAAACGCCGACATTACACTACTTCTAAATATTATAAGCCAAAGTTTAAATTGCTTTTAGGATTATATGCTTTTTCTAATTTTTTGGTATATCCGTTATTGATTTTATCTGTAATATATTTTAATTGGTGGATGGCTCTTAGTGTTTATGCAGTCCGTTTAATCACTTTAGCTATTATCTGGAAGAAAGCTATGCGTAAATTAAATGAAGAGGATTTATGGTCTCAGTTTCTATTATTTGATATTTGGATGTTTTTGTATTATTTTATTATGCTACCTGCATTATTGCGTAAACCTGAAAAAAAATGGTAGCCGATTCAGGCGCCAAAATACTTTCTGAATTTATTAGCACTCCTAATAAGTACATTTGTCACCTTTAGTTTTTATTTTTAAAGAATGAAAAAAGCAATCTCGGTAAGTTTGGTCTTGGTGGCTATATCGCTCATTGGATTTGTTTTGTTACAAGTCAATTGGGTGATCAACATTGTACAAACCCAAGAGCAAAAAATACGATTTAGGGTGGAGCAGTCGGCTAAAGAGGCCGCAGATTCTTTGAGCAATGTGTCTTCTGTCGCATCTTTGCGCCTGCGTGAACAGGGGATTGCTCTTCCTAACAATAATTTTTTATTTCCTTATATAAAAATTAATCAG
>NZ_JBNQGD010000433.1:0-8882 GCF_050436765.1 Arachidicoccus sp.
CGAAGATCTCGGTCTACTCTCTCCACATAACCCCTCTCCAACTCAAACGCAGGACTGTCAAGAGTATATTTTTGAAAAAGATGAGCTGTATAATCATCAACATTTACATTTAAAATGTAAGTGTCTGTTTGAGAATTAATTTCACTTGAAATTTTATTTCGGTATTCTTCCGAAAAGCGGTCAAAGTAGTTTCCTGTGTAAAGTTTCATTGATTAGTAGTGTCTGTCTAAAAATGGCATACAACTCTCAAATATACGAACTCTTTATCTATTTTCTTTCGTCAATCATACCAATTTAGGTATGATTGACGAATGTTTTTTAATGACGGCAATACAAAATACGCATGCCTTTTAAAATAGAAAACCGCTATGCACTATAGAGGTATCACAGCAGTAACTTGCTGTGAGGTAGTTCGACAATTTCAGGCACAGCTACTAAAACCTTATTACAAATCACTGTCTCATTTTCTTCAGATAGTACTGTTTTTCACTTTTATGTTGATACGCAATGCAACGATAAACACCCAATACCAAAAACTGGGACTTCAAAAAGATACTTTGGCTTGAATATAATAATCCATCTCAACAATTGCGATAGTAGTTCCCAACTAAAAAACGAAAGAATAACGGATTAGCGAAAGAAATAACAACTAAACTGCAACCACTCCACAACTTTCACTTGTTCTATTTGTGTCATAATTAAAATCTATTACTATGGCACAAGTTAATCTATTAACGAACTTCAGCTCAGACGAGCTTAGAAAAATCTTTCGAGAAGAAATTGAAATAGCATTAAAGACGCAAAATGAAAAACGGAGAGAAAGTATTCCTAATGGTTTTCTGACACGAAAAACAGTTGCAAGTCTATTTTCTATTTCTCTAAATACGTTGGACAAGTACTGTGGGTTAGGGTATCTGCAAGCATACGAAATAGGCAGCCGGATCCTCTTCAAGGAATCTGAAATTGAGAACTCGCTTATTCCTATTAAAAATTTCGATAGACTCAAAAAAAATGACAGCTGTCACTCGTAGTGATACTGCTAAACTTTTTCTATTGAAAAGATAAAACCGCAACCCTATGTCAAAAGTTCAAGAGCAACACATAAAGTTAGAGACATATCTCTCAGATAATTTCTTTTTTCGATTAAATGAAATTACCGGAGCGATTGAAGTAAACGATATAACTGATGCCCCTTGGGAGGAATTGAACGAGTTCAATATTTACCGAAGGCTTCGATTAGATGGGTTTAAAGTCTCTCTGAATGAGTTGATTTATTTACTCAAATCCGATTATGTAAAGAAATTTAATCCTTTGCAGACCTATTTTAATTCGCTTGGTAGCTACAATGAAAAAGAAAAGGATTGGGTAAAACATTTATGCTCCTTTGTCAAGGTCAAGAACCCTACAAGATTTGAAAGGCATTTTAAAAAATGGCTAGTTAGAACAATTAAGTGTGCCTTAGAAGACAATTACACCAACAAAAATGCTATGATAATTGTTGGGTCGGAGCAAAACACGGGCAAGACAACTTTCTGTAGGTTTTTATGCCCCAGTGCTCTGAAAGATTATTATACGGAAAATATTTCTTTCGATAAAGATTCAATGATTGCCCTAATTGAAAACTTCATTATTTCTCTAGATGAAATGGCAACCTTTACTAAAGTTGAAATAAATGCACTAAAAAGTATTCTCTCCAAATCCTTTGTAAAAGAACGTCATCCCTTTGAAAGAAAGGCTAAAAAGCTACCTAGGCGGGCAAGCTTCATCGGCTCTACCAATATGTCTGAGTTCTTGACAGATCCAACAGGTAATGTACGTTGGATTCCTTTTGAAATTTTCGGAATTGATTGGAACTATTCTAAAGAAGTCAATATTGATGACGTCTGGCGGCAAGCATATTCCTTATATAAATCAAACTTCCCTTGTGATGTAACTGCCGAAGAATAAAAGAGAACGAATTAGAAAATAGGCAATTCCTTCTAGTAACGCCAGAGATGGAGTTGCTAATGAAATATTATACTCCCGGAACAAAAGAAGATTTTGATATTTTCCGCACAACGACGGAAATAGAAATGGCTCTTAAAGAGGAAACGAATGCAATGGCAAGGATTTCTACTCAACAATTAGGCAAAGCCTTAAAAACTTTGGGGTTTAACAGGGACAACCGCTATGATTCAGAAAAGGAATATCCCTTGAAGGCATATTATTTAAAATTTCGACAAAATATTATTTAAACAGGTTACTTGCTTACTTATAGACTCAATAGAATCTTGAAACACTTATCCATTCAGCATTACAGAATAAGTAAGCATTGCTTACTTAAAGTTACTTATTGTTTACTTAACCTACTTGAAAGGCTTGAAAAAGTAAGAAAGTAATGCAAGTTCCTTACTTATTTGACACTTTAAATTTAATAAAATGAACATTGAAAATGCAAAAAAAATTGGACTGGTTGATTTCTTAGCAACCTTAGGCTTTCATCCAACAAAAATAAATGGCAACGATTATTGGTACAAGTCGCCACTAAGAAAAGAAAGAACAGCTTCCTTTAAAGTAGATAACAGCAAAAATTTGTGGTATGATTTCGGAACAGGTGAAGGTGGTAATATTATAGATTTTGGTATCCGCTATTACAGGTGCAATGTTTCTGATTTATTAGAAATTTTGGGGTCAAAAGTTTTTTCTTTTCACCCACAAAATAGACAAAGGCAAAAGCCGACTGAGCATACTCAGGCCGCTTTTAAGATTTTAGAAATAGGAGTAATTAAAAGCCCACGGTTGATAGAATATATTCAGACAAGAGGAATAGAATCTGAGATGGTAAAAGCATTCTGTAAAGAAATTTTTCTCCAGAATAAAAATTCATTGAACTATTTCAAGGCGATAGGCTTTCCAAATAATAATGGTGGCTGGGAATTAAATGCACCCAACTTTAAATCTTGTATAAAACCAAAAGCAATTAGCTTTTTTAATGAGCAGAAAAATACACTGGCAATTGTAGAAGGCTTCTTTGATTTTCTTTCTGCCAAACAACTTGAAGAAAACTTACTGCAAGCAACAAATTGGCTCGTACTAAACTCTCTTTCAATGGCAGAAAAAGCAAAACCAATCATAGCACAACACGAAAAAGTTTTGCTCTTGTTGGACAATGATGAAGCAGGAAAAACTTGCGCAATAAAACTACAAAACTATTGTGCTGAAAACAATATCAAGGTAGAAAATCTTGCATCAAAATATGCACAGTACAAAGACATCAATGAATGGTTGTTAAAAGAAAGAAAGCTTCACGAAAAAATATTCAACAGCAAATAAGACCCATAATCAGCAACAAAAGAATGCGCCAACGATTTTAAATAACATTAAATCTTTTAAAAACCATTTGAAATAGCTTGAATAGGCTATAAACGAAGCCGCACAAAAGCGCATAACAACTAAACAAGAACCAACTAAGAAGTGCATAAGAATTGAATAAACGCTAACACTGTTATAATCGTTAGCTATTGAAAAAAGAAATACACCATAAATGCTTCGTATTGGAAAACGAAAGTATTGCCGGAAGAAGATAGCGCTTGCAATAGCCAGCTATGTTTTGGTTATACCAAAACTGCTGGCGGCCTCCTACTTGAGGTAGTCGGCCGGTATTTTTCTCATCCGCCTTTTCGGGCGGATTCAAAAAATGGGCAAGCCATCTGAAGCATTTAAGATAAGAAACAGGGAACTAAAAAAGAAAGGGAATTTGAAACAAACGGAAGAAAAAAAGGAACAGGCAATGGAAGAAAAAACAGAGCAAAATCTTGAAAATAACAACCCAAAAAAGAAAGGTGGACGGCCACCAAAAACGATTAAAAGAGACCAGTTGATTGGTGTAAAATGCACGCCGTTGGAAAGAAAAATTATCCAGACAAAAGCAAAAATAATGGTTCTTTCAATATCTGATTACCTCCGACAAATGGCATTAAGCGGCACCATACATCTTAAAAATAAGATACTTCCGAAAGAGGTTTTAAGCTTCGCCGCAACGCTCAATCACTTAGCTGCAAACCTCAATCAGATAGCCAAAAAGCGAAACGGTTTTGAAGAATTAACGCTTGCTGAACGGGTAGAGCTTAAACTTCAATCCGATGAAGTCAAGACACCGGCAAAAGAAATTAAAAACTATTTACTCCAATAATTACCGAACAATGATTGGCAAAATTATTATAGGAAAATCTTTTAAAAACTGTATTACCTATTGTCTCAAAGACAAGCAAGAGCTTTCTTTAGAAGACATTAATAAATTAAGTCCCGCCGAACAGCAATTGCAGCATAAAAACCGGGCAGAAATATTGGAATATAATAAATGCTTCGGCAACATCAAAGAACTAACAGAACAAATGAATGATGTAAAAAAGCAAAGCCGCAGGATAGAAAAACCTGTTATGCATATTATCCTTCGGATGGCACCGGAAGATAGGGTACTTAGTAAAAATGAGCTCATTGAAATCGGCAGAAAATGTGCGGAAGCATTTGGTGTGGCAGATCATCAATACCTCAATATTTTACACAAAGATACCGCCCAACAGCATATACATTTAGTCATTAACCGGATTGGTTTTGATGGCAAAGCTACCAGTGATAGTAATAATTATTGAAAGATGGCAAGCTTCTGTAGGGGTATAGAAAAAGAATTTCATTTGACAGAAATACTCAGTCCCAGAACTTTTCTCTCACCCAAGGAAAGATTAATCCCTCGCCAAGATGCAAGAAAACAAAAGTTGAAAAATGACATAGCCACGATACTAAAAAGTGAACCAATCAACTCATACGAACAGTTTGCTCAGCGAATGAAACGATTGGGCTACCAGATAGAGAAAGGCAGAGGCATTGCTTTTATGGATAGTAAAAAAGTAAGAATAAAAGGTAGCGAAGTAGGATTCTCCTTAAGCAAAATTGAAAAAATATTATTGCTGAAAATGGAAATTTCCTTGAAAGAAAACGCGCAAAGTTTATTGCCCAAACAACAAGAAATTGAAATGGAGAAATTAAATCATCAGACAAAATTATCACAATCAATGGACGATAATAAACAGCCAACATTTTATAAGCAAACCACCCAAATTGAAACACTACAAATCGAATTGAAAAATATCATTTATCAAATAATGAAACCTGAAATGGGTGGTGGCGAATATTTGCCCCAAGAGTTGAGCATTCAAAAGAAGAAGAAACGCAAACAGCGATTAAGATGGTAAGATTAAAAATGATTAGTAAATTTTAAATAACAAGATTATGAACGACAAAAACAAAAACGCTCTCATTGAGCAGGAAAGTTTTAAAATGCTGCTGGAGGAATTTACGAGCGAACAGGAAGTGCATAACCAATCAATGAACGAGCTAATAAAGACTCTCCAAACCTTAACGGATAAAGTGGCTGAATTTGAGGGAAAAACTAAAAATTCGGAACCGATAAAAGTTGTAGTTGATAGCTATTCAATTGAACCAATTATCAAAAAAGCTATCACGGATATGAAGATTATTGTCACCACCAAGCCGCAACCTATTGTACGGAAATATCAGCTATTGTTGTTCCCCGAAAGAGCCTATCCCGCTTTTCAGAAAATATTTCTTAGCCGTTGGATTGTTTTTGTTATCTCCATATTTTTTATTTTCTGCTCCTATAAATTTGGTGTCCATTGGAATGACAACCAACAGAAAATTAAAATACGCCAACTTGAGAATAAACATATTGAAAAAGCATGGCACGCTTTGTACAACAACGTTGAAATAACTATGAAAAGAAAAATGAAAGATATTTATCAAAAGTCATATTAAATTTGTTGTGTATAAATTTCTTTTTCAATTTCTTATGAGAACTGCTTTTATTCTCCATATAATTATTTTTGACGAATAATCTCAAAGGTATTTAATCAACGGATTAACAGCGGCTTTTAATTAACTTTGAAAATATATACCTTAGTTTGTAATGAACCTGTAACTAAATAAAATGAGTTTAAATAAATTTGAGCGATCTTCTCTATGGAAAAGGACTCTGGCGTATCAAGAAAATGATGAATTTGAAAAAGAAAGAGGAAAATTACGACAAGCTTTTTTTTCTCTACGGGAGAAGTGTGAAATGTTAGTAGAAAAAATTTCAGCTACGCTCCCAGACTTGACACAACACAATATTAATCATTTGGATGCATTGTGGGAAGTTGCAAGCCTGATAATAGGAGACGATTTCCCGATAAATCCTTTAGAAGGGTTTATTTTAGGAAGTTCATTTTTGTTGCATGATTCTGCCCTCTGCCCGGAAGCCTATAATAAAGGAATAGAAGGGTTGAGAGATACTTTATATTGGAAAGATACATTTGCCCAATTGGTTGAGAATAATGATCACCAAGCAGATATTCTTAAAAAAGAGTCAGACTTTTTAACATTAAGAGAATTACATGCATCCCAATCAGAGAAGTTACTTACTGAAAACAATTGGATTGGAGAAAATGAAAATGTATTTCTACTGGATGATTCTCAATTACGGAATCATTATGGTTCATTAATTGGGAAAATTTCTGCAAGTCATAATTGGAATATAGAGGAAGTGATAAGTAAATTAAAGTCACAGATAAACCCGATTTCTCCATATCCTCGAGAATGGAGCATTAACCCCATAAAACTTGCTTTTATTTTAAGATGCGCCGACGCTGCGCACATCGATAATGATAGAGCACCAGACTTTCTTCTAGCATTAATCAAAAGATCCAATTCATCGTTATTACATTGGAAAGCACAAAATAATCTGTCATCAGTGACACTAGACAATAGTGATCTAACTGGCGAAACAATTTTGTTCACTTCAAATAAGGGATTTTCTGAAGAGGAGTATGGAGCTTGGTATATAGCTTATGATGCAATAAGTGTAGTGAACAGAGAAATAAATGATTGTAATAGCTTTTTAATGACAATGATGCCACCGCTTACTTTTAAAATTAAGAGGGTAAAAGGTGCAGATTCTATAGAAAGTATGGCTGCTTATATAGAAGCTATTGGTTGGAAACCTTGCTCCGCCAATGTCCATATAAGTAATATAGAAAACATCATTAGGAATTTTGGAGGGCAAGAACTTTATGGACGGGGGGGAAAAAATAATCTGATTGTAGCAATTAGAGAATTGATACAAAATTCAAGAGATGCAATAAAGGCTCGAGAAACGATAGAAAAATTATTTGAGGGAAAAATTCTCATAAACTTTGAGAAAAAAAACGATGATTACTATATAACCATTTCTGATAATGGTGTTGGGATGTCAGAACGTGTCCTTACTGGCTCCTTATTAGACTTCGGGAAAAGTTTTTGGTCATCTGAATTAATCAAAAGCGAATTCCCGGGATTAAAATCATCCAATTTCAAGCCGGTTGGCAAATTTGGTATCGGGTTTTATTCTATATTTATGGTTTCACGCCAGGTTGAGATTAACACACGCTTATGGAATAAGGGTAAGGAAGATGTAAAAGTATTATCATTTAAAGATGGATTTACTCTACGGCCAATTTTAAAATTTCAAAATCATGCTTTATTCAATTCTTTCTATACAACCAGAGTCCGACTTAAGTTAGAAAATATCTTAGATGATTATGATCGTTTTCAGATTCAATACAGACGCAATAACGAGATCGAAAAATTTGAGGTTCCTCTAAAAGCCGTAATTAGTCGTCTTACTGCTGGATTAGACGTAGATGTTTTTTATGCCGAAAATGAAGAAGAGGAACAAAAAATTCATTCGGACTTCAATACCGAATTTGATAAGTATCAATGGTTAAGAGATATTGCTTATGCTGATTATAGAAATAATTCCAGAGTAGACGCAGTTATTAAAGAGCATTTAGAAAAATTAGATTACATAGACCATAATAACAAAACTTTTGGACTGATTGCTTTCAATAGAAATATCGACCAATCAATACAAAACATTTCTGTAGCGACAGTTGGTGGATTAAACTCTAGTCCTCTAAGTGATGGCGGTACAGAACATATTGGATTAATTGATTATGATGAAAATTCTGCGAGAAGGGAAATTGATCATAAATCAAGGAAGGCGGCTACAGAGAATTTTCATCAATGGGCGTTTAGGCAATACCAAAGTCTATTGGTGGAACCAAAAACGTTAATCCAATACTATCGGATTGCTTCATTTTTATTTGACAATAATATAGATTCATTGGATTTTACTCTTATTCCAATACGGTATAACGAATCGTATTCTCTTCTGACAAAGACAACCGGATTATCTAGTCTAAAAAATAAAGAAATATTTATTTTGGTAGGCACAATGACGGAAGACCTAAGTATACCTGAAACCCAAATTGATTATGCAAAATTGCCAAATAAATATATTGTCACCCCTTTAAATTTGGGCAAATATTCTTCCGTAGAGCTCATTGATGGAAAACCCGCTAATGAGAATTCCCTATTAGGAAGTATTTCACGATTGGCTAAAATAGAAGGCCTTCAGGTGCGTTATATATTTATAGAAAACTTATGCAAAAGTACAATGGGTTTAATTACCCATGCAATAAGAATTGAACTAACTGATGCCATATAACGAAATATCTTTGCCTGATTTTTTATAGCCTTTAAATCTTTGCTGGTAATAGTGAAGTTGAGAACGTATTTTTAATATATTTATTCGATTTTCATAGAGTATCGATTATTATCTATTAAATATTGTTTCAATTCAGGATGAAGATTTGCTATTTTCAAATCAATAAAATCTTGCACAAACGGTGCAACGTAATACTGGCTTCCGTCAATTGGCTCACATCCACAATCTAAAGAATCTAAATAATCAGTTGTGTAGATTCTGACGATGCTGACCCCCCATTCTGGGATGATGACCCACCTGCGAA
>NZ_JBNQGD010000434.1:0-3034 GCF_050436765.1 Arachidicoccus sp.
AAATATCTTCACCCTATCCGGGATCGCAAGCTCCCGGAATATCCGACGGCATCTTACAATTGGGCTATGATTATCAAAATGTTGTAAATCCAATAGCTAATTATTGGGACGGGACAAACGGTGGCCAGGCAATGTTTAACGCCATCCGTACTTGTAATATATTTTTGGATAATATAGCTAAAGTGCCCGATATGCAGGAGGTAGAGAGGAAAAGATGGATTGCGGAAGTAAAGACCCTTAAGGCTTATTATCATTTTCTATTATTGAGAATGTATGGCCCCATTCCCATCATTAAGGATAATTTTGAAGTCTCTGATGACATTGATAAAGTGCATGTAAAACGCCAACCGGTTGATGACGTTGTAAATTATATCGTTCAATTGATAGACGAGGCGGTCCCCGATTTGCCGCAGTCAATTTCTAACCAACGAGAAGAATTAGGGCGCATTACCAGTGTGATTGCATTGGCCATTAAGGCGAAGACTTTGATATTAGCGGCAAGCCCATTATTTAATGGTAATAGTGATTACGCAGATTTCAAAAATAAGGATGGTGAACAATTAGTAAATACCACTCCGGATAATACAAAATGGACAAAAGCCGCTGCTGCTTGCGAGGACGCCATAAATAGCGCGGATCAGGCCGGCTTCAAATTGTATTATTTCGATAAGCCATTTGATCTAAATGAAATTGGCGATACTACCCAAAAATGCCAGGATATAAGGGGTGCAATCACGCAGGAATGGAACTCCGAAGAAATATGGATGTTCACAAATAGTAATACCAGTCAGTTGCAAAGACTTTGTGCGCCTCGTAATGAAGTATATTCTTATACCTTTGGATTATGGGCTGCGAATATGAATGCTTGTGAAATTTTTTATACAAAAAATGGCGTCCCTATAAATGAAGATCCTTCTTGGGATTATACCAACCGTTACACCAAACTTGTAACTGTACCTGCTGATGAACGCAGTATAATGAAGCCAAACTATATTACTTCGAGTTTTAATATGGATAGAGAATATCGATTCTACGCCGATTTGGTTTTTGATGGGGCATCCTATTTTATGATACAACGTCCAGATGAAACTAATTTACTGTATCTCCCGACTTTGTGGGGGTCACCCTCCACCAGTGGCGGTCTTTCCAGAGTTTCATTTACAGGTTATTATCCGAAAAAATTGGTGAGTTGGAAAACCTCTGGCAGCTCTAATTCTTATACACCGGATGCCTATGGCTGGCCTGCTATAAGGCTTTCCGAATTATATTTAATGTATGCAGAGGCAGTGAATGAGTCGGAAGGACCGGGCCCAAAGGCTTATAAATACCTTGATCTGGTTCGTAAACGTGCCGGTTTAAATGGTGTCGTAGACTCTTGGGCGGCTCACTCCCGTAATCCAATGAAACCAACTACTAAGGATGGCTTGCGCAGCATTATTCAACAGGAAACAATGATTGAGTTCATGTTTGAGGGGAATAATTATTGGAACATGCGTCGTTGGAAGAGACTTGATTTGATGAACCGGCCGGTGACCGGTTGGGACTATCAACAAAGTACTACGGCAGACTTTTATCGGCTAAAGACTATCTACACACCGCATAATACTTATAGGGATTATTTAGCGCCACTAAAAGAATATGACCTAGAGGTAAATCCAAATCTTGTTCAAAATCCCTTGTGGTAAGGGTTACAGTAATCAATAAAAATAATAAATATGAAAAAAATACTGAAAATATCGGTGGGCGTTTCTCTTATTTTGATATTAGGCTACCTTTTTTCCTGTCAAAGAGAAAACAGCACCAACTTGACGCCAATTTATAAGGATAAAACAAAGCCTCCGGTCATCACCAATGTAAAGGTGGATAATATTTCCGGAGGGGCGATAATAACTTATCAAATCCCAGCAGACCCAAGTATTCTGTATGTTCAGGCAGATTTTAAAATTAACGATAAAACTGTTGAGCAGGTAAAATCTTCCTATTATACCGACACTTTAATCCTAAAAGGCTTTGAAAAATCCGCAGATTATGAGGTGAAACTGCATACAGTGAGTAGAAGTGAAGTTGCTTCTGATTCAATAAAAGTTATGATACATCCGCTTACCCCGCCTTATATTGCTGTAGCGCAAAGCTTAAAAATTTCCGGAGATTTTGGGGGCGCGAATGTGCAATTTGATAATCCGTCAGAAGGTGAAATTGCCATAGGTACCTTGGTCGATACAGCAGGTAAACCAGAATATGTTTATACCTCTTATACAAAAGATACAAAAGGTAATTTTTCTATTCGCGGTTTTCAGGCCGGGGAACGCAAATACGGAGCCTATGTTCAAGATCGTTGGGGAAATACCTCCGATACCGTCTGGAGTACAGTTAAATCACTAAATGAAATAACACTTGATCGTACTTTGATGAAAGGCGTAATATTAAGTGGGGATCAAACTGCTTGTTGCGGCTCTTCTATAGATGTTCCTCTTCAAAATGATTACGCAGCAGGAGATTGGGCTTTTTACGGTGTGACTAACCCCGGAGACTCTACGCCCGCGAGAATTACAATAGATATGGGCAAGCCTGTAGTACTTAGTCGTTTTCGTTATTATATGAGAAAAAATGGTGGCGCTGAGTTTCGCAATGGTACATTGCGGTTTTTTAAGGTGTATGGCAGTCTTGTCCCGAATCCCAATGGGGCGCTTGACTCGACTTGGACACAAATTGGCGGCGTTTATGAATTGGTGAAACCCTCGGGATTACCTTATGGTCAGCTTAATTCGGCTGATCAGGCGGAGGTTAATAATGGCACTGAATTTATAATGCCCGCACCTGCTGTACCAATGCGTTACTTCCGATTAGTCATACTACAAAACTTCAGTGGTGGACATACATTGGAAATGGCCTCTATTAAATTTATGGGCGACTATTTATAATAAAAATTATTAAAAAAATGAAGAAGAAATATAATGCCATAGGATTTATCTTAATTTTTCTCGCAGCGATTTCTTGCGCGAAAATGGATCAAGATTACGCGCCTTATTTAAAA
>NZ_JBNQGD010000435.1:0-9678 GCF_050436765.1 Arachidicoccus sp.
AAGCAATCGCATCTATTTCTTCCAATAAACAATTAGCTTTTTCAAGTGCCGTATCTACTACAGGTACAATGTTTTGAATATGTGCACGACTGGCCAATTCAGGAACTACTCCACCATATTGTTCATGAATTTTTTGCGTTGCAATAATATTGGACAAAATTTTTCCATCGCGACAAATAGCTGCGCTGGTTTCATCGCAAGAACTTTCGATGGCTAACAGTGTGATTTTTTGATAGGATTTTTGCATAATGAGAATTCAAAGTACAAAAATAAAACTAAAGCAGCAGGCATTCAAAACAATTATGAGATTCTCAAATTGCTGTCTTATCAAGTCTGTTTGGGTCCCTCCAAGGCGGCTTACATCTGTTTTTTCACATAACTTTAAACTAATTGGTGATAATCAGATTTTTTGAACTTGCTTCTTTCCATCGCCAAATTTCATCATTGGGCAAGTCTTAGAATTATACCCGTTTTCGATGAATCTGTTTACTTATTTATCCAAATGCCTGGCTTAAAATAAAGAGCAATTCCTCCTGTGGCTACCTGAAGGCGCTCTGCCCACTTGACGTACAGAAAAAAAATAATAGTACAATTCGGACATTCAGATTTGTATAATGTAGTTATTTATGATTTTACATTTAATCTTAGTCCTATTGCTTCATAAAAAGGAGTGAGTTTGCTTAAATTTTATAGAAGGAACGGTTATTTATCTTAAACCAATGCCCGCTTATTAGAATTTAATTACTTCTAATAGCTACAACGGGATTAAGTTTCGCAGCTACAGAAGCCGGTATAATACCCGAAATGACACCTAAGAAAATACAGATAGAGAATGCCAACACAATTATTCTTCCTGCAATAAAAATGGGAAAAGGAACGAAGTTGCTAAGCACCAGAGTAAGTAGCCAAACTAGTATTAATCCTATTAATCCACCAATGACGCAAAGAAATGCGCTTTCTATTAAGAACTCGGTAAGGATGGTCCGACTTTTAGCCCCTAAAGCTTTCTTTAGTCCAATTTGCGACCGTCGTTCGCGAACAGTTACAAACATAATATTCGCGATTCCAAATCCACCCACAAGAAGCGATAGTCCCGCAATAGCCCATCCACTTGTATTGAGCACACTAAATAAACTATTGATTTGATCGCGGAAAAGATTGATGTCGTTTAGTGCAAAATTGTCGTCTTGTTTGGGGCTTAATCTTCTGAGTTGACGCATCAATCCGCGTAATTGGTCAATCATTGCTTTATTGGACACGCCTGGTTTACTCTGAACAAAGATTTCCGGACTTAATTTCTCCGCATTATAAATGGAAGCGAAATAGTGATATGGTATTATGATGGACTGATCAAATTGGAAAATATTAATCATCTGTCCTTGTTTTTTTACCACACCAATAACTGTTACCTTATTTCCCTGGACACTTATCTGCTTGCCGACGGCTAGAGCTGGTTGCTTAAACAGTTGTGTTGCGACTTCATTGCCGATAACACAAACAGCCATCCCACGGTTAAATTCATTTTCAGTAATGTAACGTCCCGCGTCAATGTCAATGGTTTGTACCCTGCTAAACTCATCTGAGGTACCGTAAATATTACCATTATAGGTATTGTCTTTATATTGAAGTAGTGAATTTGTATGATTCAAATAATACATTGCATCGGCATCGGTGGCATTTTGCTTTAAAAATTGGTATTCACTGTACTTTACTTCGGGTCGGTTGATAAATTTCCACCAGGGATAATCGTTTGTATTGAGAAATTCCCATTTACCTACTTGTACACTATTTGAACCCAACTGATTCATGTCCGATTCCACTTTATGCTGCAGGCTATCTACGAGAGCCAGTACGCCTATAATACAGAAAATGCCTATAGTTACGCCAAATAGCGAAAGAAAAGTACGCAGTTTGTTTACCTTGAGTTCCTGCAAGGCCATCAAAAAACTATTCCAAAGTATGCGAAATAATTTACCCATCGTTTGTCAAACCTACAGCAAAAAAACTAGTAAGGCGTGGAAAAATCAAAATTTTATATGGATGGAAAATAAGGCTGTTGTTTGGTCTGAAAAATATTTCAAGAAGAATATTTGGTAGACAAAAAAGCAAAAGTTACTTTTGCATCCCGCAGCGTTAAAAACTTCGGAATCGGGGCGTAGCGTAGCCCGGTCATCGCGCCTGGTTTGGGACCAGGAGGTCGCAAGTTCGAATCTTGCCGCCCCGACTTTTATCATTGATAATCAATAAGCAAAAAGCTGTCCGGACATATTTCGGACAGTTTTTTACTTTACGGGATAACCAACCAAATTCCTGTTTAATTAAGTGCGTTCTAACTGGCTGCAAACTAAAATTACTTATAATCCCTACCACTAGGCCTGGGAATCGTATGACGACCGGCAAAACAGGTCAGCGAAAAAAAGAGAGGGATAAAGTATTGCAGAGCAGCTATTAATTGTACCTTTAGGTATGCAACATAATGTAGCCATACCTGGATTTAAAAAGCGCCTGTTCTGGGAGTATAATTACGACAAGATTGACTGGCAAAAAAGTTTCGTCAGTGTCATTGGAAGAGTCATTGAAAGAGGTACGCACGAAGAATGGGATATTCTTACCCGTTTTTATGGCAGGCAGCTGGTTACGGATATCATCAAAACCAAGATCAAATCCCTGCCAGATGAAATAATGGAAGATGTCTGTATTTATTTTACATTAAACAAGGAGGATCTCTTATGCTACAGACGCAGACAGTCAGGCCTGAAACACTGGTTCTAATACAAAAACTCAGCAACGATGAACAGCTGAAAAATTTTATCTTAGTCGGTGGTACTGCACTTTCCCTTCAGATAGGTCACCGGATATCGGTTGATATTGATCTTTTTTCTTCCCTGCCTTTTGATGCCAAAAAAATCTCAGATTACCTTGCCAGGCAATACAACACAAAATTGATCAATACGTTGACCAATGGAATATTTTGCTATATCGATGAGGTGAAAGTAGATCTGATTGCCCACCAGTATAAGCAAATAGATGCACTGGTAATTGAACAAGAAATAAGAATGGCTTCGCTCAAAGAAATCGGTGCGATGAAGTTAAATGCCATCGTGAACAGCGGCAGCCGGTTAAAAGACTTTGTAGATATGTACACATTGCTTGAACATCACTCGCTCAAGAGTATGCTGGATGCCTATGAGCAAAAATATCCGCAAACCAATCGTCAGATAGCTACCAATGCACTAAATTATTTTGAAGACATTGATGAAGAAATTGATTCTATTCGATTTATTGTGACACCTCCTACAATTGAGCAGGTAAAAGAACGCTTATATAATGCAACCTTGGATCAGCGCAAGATCTTCCCGGATTTGCAGCAGGCAAAAAAGCAAAAACTTACCCCGGAGATTTCAGAACAGGAGCGTACTCTGCAACAAAAAAGGCGACAAAAACAATCCCGCGGCCCCAAAAGGTCAATGTAAATCTGATTCATTGTGACCTTAATAATTTATGCGGCATCTTCTTAAGCTGGGTGTTTACACTTATCTCAATTTTTGAGTTGCGCCGATTTAATTTTTTGCTTTTTACCCCAACCATTTTTACTAGTAACGTTGCGATAAAAAGCGCTTCTTTTGTATTTTTGACTTTAATAACAATGAGTCGATTGTGTCTCACGGAATTTGTGCCACAGCTTGTAGCACAAGTTCGGAAAATTGAAACGCATTTAAACGACGTACAACAAATGGGCATTATCCGTTAAAAACAGAGTGAATATATTTGTATTCTGAGAAATAAAAATTGAATGATATGAGTCCCAATAAAAGAAAATTATCGACAGCACAACATGAGGAACTTCTTAAAATATTGAAAGAGCGTTTTGAAAAAAATAAAAGCAGGCATAAAGAAATTGAATGGCGTAATGTAGAGCAAAGGCTGAAAGCCAATCCAGAAAAATTGTGGTCGCTCAATGAAATGGAAACAAGCGGCGGTGAGCCCGCTGTTGTTGCTTATGATAAAAAGACAAAAGAATATGTCTTTTTCGATTGTTCGGCAGAAAGCCCGAAAGGCAGACGTAGTCTTTGTTACGACCGCGCAGCATTGGATTCAAGAAAAGAACACAAACCCAAAAACAGCGCGCAGGATATGGCATTTGAAATGTGTATTGATATATTAACTGAAGAAGAATACAAAACATTGCACCAATTTGGAAACTTCGATACTAAAACATCGAATTGGGTGAAAACGCCCAACGATGTGAGAGAACTGGGCGGTGCTATCTTTTGCGATTATAGATTCGGAAGAATATTTACCTATCACAATGGAGCTGAGTCTTATTATGCAGCGAGAGGTTTTCGTGGTAAATTGAAAGTCTGATTTTTTGATGAATACAATTTTACATATTCATAACTAATATGGTTTGCCATTGGATAGCCTGACTAGATTTTAAGAAGTGCGCAATGTGGGATTTCTTATCGAAACAATATCCTGTCCTGATAATGCATATCTTTTGCATCATAATATTTTTGACTCCAGGAATCATTGCCGACGAGAAACATGGCGGGAGGTTTGTTGTTTTTGTATCCTGTGCCGATACGGTATTTATCCAGAAATAAGAAATGGTCTACTAGAGACAAAGCCTCAATTGTAAACACAGTTGCAATATCCTGATCGCGAATGGCAATCAGGTTATCTCCGTTTTCATTTTCTCCACCTTCGGCAAAATTGGAGGAACCGCACCAAACAATAGCGTTTGCGGTATTGAATCCACAGACAATAAATTTATGGTGCACCTGATGTCCAATCGTAATACTTTTTTGAATATCAAAGGGGGGAGGTAATAATACTTTTTTGGGTAATCCCGTTACTTTGATGCCACTTCCACTATCTGGTTTATACAAAAAAATATCTGTTTGGGAGTCCGTAATACCATAGCTGAATACTGTTTGTTTCTGGTGCAAATCAATCAAGGTTTGGGCAATGGGTCCTTTTACGGTAGGATCGGTATCCATTACAGCAAAAAACACGCTGCTCTTTTCTGCATTAATCCTATTTGAGATTGAGTTTAAACGTTGCAAGGAAAACACATCAGAGTGTGGAGAAAAACTAATGTCCATATCGGGAATACCAGATTGTTTAACGGTATAAATTTGAGTTGCAATGGTAGATTGAGAGAAGATTTTATTATTCAAATTGTCGTTCCAAGCTTCATTAAAAACCTGTGCATAATATTGAGCAACAACTGCATTATCGAAAACAAGCAGGTGGTTGGAATTGACATATAATCCGGTAACGGAAAAATTGGTGGAGCCTGTTAAAACTTTTGTGGGGTTGCTGTTTTTATTGATAATAAAAACTTTGTTGTGTTGATACCTGTTGAAATGCCCTCGCTTAATAAAATTGTCTGGTTGATTGCCACAGGCAGCGCGAAAGGCCTGTTCAAATTTATCTTCGGGTTTTGTACCGGCACCGTTGTGATGCAAGGAAGCATTATCGAGTATTATTCTTATTCGTTTTTCTTTGGCTAGTAAAAGAAAATCATTGATAATATCAGGCTCATTAAAGTCATAGGCAAATACATCTATCGTTAAAGACGGGTCTTTTTTAATTTCATCAATCAAGTCAAAAATAATTTGTCTGGCTGTGTAGCCCGACCAAGCGTATTCATCTGCGAAAGAATAAGCCTGCCCATTGGGATTTATGCCGGCTTTTGCAGAAGTATCGAAACTAAGATCGTAATGCGGAGGTTTGAATAGCGCGTTCACACCAAACTGATGAGCAAACGCCTGCGATTGCACGAAGCCTCGTGTGAAACCAATTGTCGTTTTCCCTTTGGTAAACGGCTGAACGGTTATCTTTACTTCTACAGATAAGGCGTTATTAATGGGCAGTAAACTATTGTCTCCATTAAAATAACGCGGCGTAACTATGTAGGTATAGTTCCCAAAAAACGGGTTACCATTTTGATGAAAATTTCCTGGCACGTGCAGCCACCTGAATTTTTGAATAGGGCTGTTAAGCGTTGAGTTGGCAGACACGACTTTGTTTTGTGTATGTATAGCTGGATTATCAAAGCTTAGTTTGTTCAACAAATAATAAGCCTGCTGTCCTTCGGGTTGTACGGCTATCGTGAAACCAGCCAATTGTTTTGCCTTTGCTCGTGGAAGATCGAACGCGAGTAAGGTTTTTGCATCTCCTTGATAGGCTTTCAGTGTAAAGTTGTTTTGCGTATTTTGGGCGAACATGACTGATTTTTTATTGGTTGTTAACGGCATGGAGATAATTAATTTCAATTAGGAGAGAACACATCCGTATAATAATATATAATAATATCTACGCACAGATTTAAATATTATTTTATGCTTCTTTCATCGCATTCATATATGATTCGACATTAAGCGCATATTGCTCTGCCTTTGGTCCGGTGCCATTGTATTTTACTATTATTTCGTGCAGAGAATCGACAGTTTTTGCGTAGTTTTTCAATTCTTTGATTAGCCTGTCGAGGCAGGTATTAATATCATGCCACTCTTTTTTGAAAAAGAAATCTTTATCCTGTTTAACGAATTGCAGATCGCGTTGAAAAATACCATAGCCTTTATATAAATAATTGGCTGATGGGTAGCCATTCGGAGCATCCACTTGTGGCATAGCCCTTTGCTTATTGCCTTCTTCGATAAGCATATTGCTAAATTCGAGGCCATATACATTTTCAAATGCTTGCCTGTTCTTCGGAAATGCAGTGCGTGTAGTTCCAGGAAAATCCCCGCTTGCATCAAAAACACATCGCGCTAAGACAATATCTGTCGAATAATGATCTATCCACAAAAGAATTTTATAGGCGACTTCTTCACATGCAATAGCAATCGGAAGTGTTTTTTGGAATTGCGTATCTTGCAAGGCATTCGTGATATTGTTGTCAAAATTAAGCAACATCCATTGCTGCATTTTTTGAGCGATTGCTTGTATTGTACTGTGTAATTTTACCGGCATTGGATATGCTTTAATATTCTGATGACTACAGCCGTTTGCTGCAAACGCGGTAGAATTTATTAACCTTAAATACTAAATTTTTATTTTATTCTGACGTTTCATTTTTCTCGCGTCCATTCTTCTCTTGACCTCCTGCAATAAGTCTGTTAAGGCTAAAATTGCAGTGGCGATTAAAGACATCTTTACATAGTTCCAATCAATGGTTCCATTCATTATTCTTGAGGCAATGCCTGTAAGTACAGGAATAAGCAAACCAATTGTGGTACTCAGCCATGCCCGCCAAATATTGCTCACTCTCGGTTTTACAAAGTCATATTTTTTTATCTCCAAACTCATGCGGAAATCATATCTGTTTTATAGGCGAACTACTTTTTGATGAATCACACCCGGTGAAACTTTAAATCAGTTGACATCATACAGCACACCCCAGCCCGTGCAGGCGTCCCATCCTTTTGTGGCATCATATCCCAGATTGCCTTGCACTGTTTTATTATTTCCTTGTGTAATATCCCGGCATTTATATTTGCCGCTATATAAATCGTTGTTGATAAACCCAATCGATTTGGCTTCTTGTTGATTCAAGCGGGCTATTAATCCTGCCATCAAGGGCGCTACGGCACTTGTTCCCCCGATTACTAAACTTTCTCCATCTACGAGTACATAATAGCCCGTATCTGGATCTGCGTTTGCTGCAACGTCAGGTACACCTCTCCCTGCAAACCCGTTGTTCACAGACGTAGGAAGGTTTATTTGTTGTTGATAATCGGGTTTGGCAAAATAATCGCTCACACCGCCGCCAGTGGCGCCACCATCTGCATTATGCCAAACAGTTTCAGAAGCTATTGCCGAGTTATTTACATTGAGCGTGGTGCCGCCACAACCCAAAACAAATGGGCTAGAGGCCGGAAAATCAACATGTACTTTGCCATCTTGTTCACCATCGGCAGAACCATTGTCTCCTGCCGCTACGCAAACTGTGACACCCATCATAGCTGCTGCCTGAAAAGCGTTGTTGTAAGTATTTCTGGATTGATCCGTCCAATTGTTTTCGGCAGAACCCCAGCTAATGGAAATGATGGAGGGTTTATTTTGGGTATCATGTACGGCGGCTTGTATAGCATCGAAAAAACCTTTATCTGTGTTGGTGGTAAAATAAACAACAAGCTTTGCATCCGGTGAAACAGCTGCTGCAACTTCTATATCCAACATTACTTCGCCATCCGCACTGTCAGGTGTTGTTGGATTGTTTGTGCCGCCATCTACCGGTACTATAGCGACTTGTGGAACGGCAATGCCCAATTGAGTAAAATAAGCGGTAATATCTTCCATCCGAAAACCGCCACCCAATTCTATTAGTGCTATACATTGCCCCTTGCCGGTAAGATTCTTTGGAAACCCATAAATATCCGCTAATTGATTGGAGTAAAGCCCTTGGGGCGTAGCACTATGGGAGATTGCATTGGGTTTCGGCTTCTTTTTTGCAACACGAAATTTTGGTGTTGCCTGCGGACGATTATCAAGCCCAAGTACTGCTTCTACAACAGGCAACATTGGTTCAGGCAGTAAAATATGTCCGCTTCTGCTTCTGAAAACCTGTCCGTCTTTTGTTTTGCTAGCGTGAAATGTTATATGAAAAGCTTTTGCAAAATCGCCCACGGTTCCTTTCAGCTGGACAGTTCTTTGACTAGTCGATATTTTGGTAATAATTAAATTAAAATGTCTGGCGAATGCGTCTACTAATTGAATATCTTCTTCACTTGCATGAAATTGCGATATAAACGCTTCGCGTGTTTTAATCTGGTAATTTGTATGAAAAACTCCCGGATTTGTTTCGTAACGTAACACTAGTGTAACTTCCATGGACGTTCCGCTATCAACCATTTCCTTTGAAGTCTCTGCCCTGTTCTGGAATGTACCCGACAGCGGCCTATAAGCCACTTTGTTGAAATCAATCTTAGTCATGGCATATTATTTAATACAATAGAAGCCACAAATACTGTGCTGAAAGACATTTTAGCATTGCGAAAGATGTTTTTTAACAATCGTGCTTTTTCGGCATGTGAACGACAGTTATACTATACTTATGGTGAGTTATAAAATGAGGTATTGAAACAATTCGATAAATACAAATATTTGACATTATTATGTTTCCTATCACTTAAGAAACAAAGACACCGGCTCTTTGAAATTAGAGCCAAAATGCCGTATTGTGGTTTTAAAAATATTGAACTGCGAACAAGATCAAAACGCCTATCGCAGTCATCTAACTACAAGGTGAAAAGTAAACTAACTTTCGTTTCGTTATATTCTATAGGATATTTCAATCGTATTTCATATGGCTGTCTTTTTATACATTTGCACGAGCGTAGTCGATATGGTGAGGGCTATTCCCCGGAAGTTGACAAAACAATTCTGTGATGATTAACGGTAGTAATGGATTCGGTATTAGTTTAAAACACAGCGGTACGTGGCAAACATATATCGATGAAAGAAAGCGAATGACAGACATGTTAATTTCCCATAAAGTGACAAATAATAAAAATTAAAGTATATGCCGGTGAACAAATATATAGCAGTGATTTTTTTTGTACTTGGCGGTCTTTGTACGAATGCGCAAAATAGACCTGACACCAAACACAATGTTTCTGATTGGAATACTGTGCATGTTTATTCTGACGCGGATACCTGGATAGCTTA